>NZ_JBZRPK010000359.1:0-3512 GCF_058382125.1 Haloferax sp. s1 | reverse complement strand
GGAAGCGGTCGACTCGCATTTTGAGGGTGTGAAACCACTTTTCGATGAGGTTTCGGTTGACGTAGTCAAGCCGACCGCTCAATCCTAATCGAGAGAGGGCAGTCTGATAGCCGTAGCCATCGACGAGAAACACAGCGTCTGAGAGATCGTGTTTCTCCGAGAGTCGATGGAGAAACGCAGCAGCCGGATCGGTACCATGTCGTCCAAACAACTCGACATCGAGAATCAGCTTCGTCTCGATGTCTATTGCGGCGTACAACCAAGACCACTCACCGTTGATTTTGACAGCGGTCTCGTCGACCGCAACCCGCTTCGGCGTTGCCTCAGGCGGGTTGTGACCGCTGTTAGCCAGTCGATGCACCCATTGCCAAACAGCTTGATGAGAGCGTTCTACGCCGAGCAATCGGAGAATTTCTTTTGTCTCTCTAAGTGAACAGCCGGTCGCGTGGAGCTGGACGGCGAACACCCTGACGGGCGTCCCCAGAACGCTTTGCGTTCTGGTGGGCTGCACGAGAGCTCCGCTCTCGTGAACGTTCGAAAGACGCAAGCGTCTTTCGAGCCCACAAACTCGCATCGCGAGTTTGGGACGTCTCCAGAAATCTTTGATTTCTGGTGGGAAAACGAGACGCTCCGCGTCTCGTCGCGTCGCCGTCCGCTCACGCTCCCACGTTTCTTCATAATCCGTCGCAAAGCACTCGCTGAGCAGGTCTGCGAGCATCTTGACCAACTAACTCAACGACCTGCTCGTTCCTCAAACTGGCTTAACTAGACAGTATATACTATATGAGGTGAGTTTGACAGTATAGAGATTGTATCCGGAAATATGAGTGAAGGACGAGCATTGATGACCGAGAGAGAACGCGAGATTTTGAGCGGTGAGGCCGACGTGAAGGACAACTACCGATACAAGGTCAAGTCCCAAGTCAGAAGCCGAATTACGAAGCAACTGACCAAGTGCTTCGCAACGAACCTGTACAGCGGGTCCTTCGAGAGGTCGGCTCCCCCTCCGTCGGTACAGGCAAGAAGCTAGTCAGCACGTTCCGAGGGGACGACGCCCAGTTGACAGCGTACTTCTTCGAGACGGCGATCGGGACGCTCCGGTACACCGAGGTTAAATCCCACGAAGTCGCACACTTCGTCTTCGGCGAAGATGTCCGTGCAGGTGCACTCCCACGTGAGTACAGACTCGCATCGGAGGTCGAGTCGGCGTCGGTACTCTCCGATATGTGTGGTGGAACCGAGTTCTTCCGTGCCCCTACGAAAGCGGAGCGAGTCCAACTGCAGCGTCGCTTCGGGTTCGACCTCGACGAGTCGACTGCGTTCTTCAGTTCGGCGATCGATGGATTCGGCGTCGTTCCAGAGGACTCGAAAGATGCGACGGCGACGCTCGTCGAGTTCGATTCCTTCGCGTTCGATTCCGCGTCGACTTCCGACGTAACTCCGATGGAGGAGTGTGACACAGGAGCCTGCACCGTCTGTATGACTTCGACACTGAGCAGTGTCGGCACGTGCGGATGGGCGTGTTATGCCGTCGCCACGCCACCGCCGGTTAGTATCGCAGGTGCCGTTGCGTGTCTCACGTGTGTCGCCGCGACCGGTGTCTCACTGGGGTACTTCTGCAGCGAGTGTCTAGAAACACCTGTAAATAAAAGCGCTCCCCACCGGTTCTTTCACCATGCAACTGTCTTTCCGTGACGAACAAACTGTGCACCCCTTGGCCATCGCTATCAGCGGTGCGAGTACGGGAATACTCTTCATGTTCGTGGGGTGGTTGATGGCACTGATGACGGAGAGTCCGACGATGATTCGGCTCATTTTCTTCGTGCCCGCTGTACTCATCCTGTTCGGGTCGCTCCTGTACGGACTCGAATGGGCGCGACGGAGAACTGTCGACTGACGCGGACTCCCACACCCCAAATCCACTGTACCTTTCGACAGGAGACAACGAAATCTCACTGGTGTTCGCCTCCTGTCTCGAACTTTTAAATACGCCGTCCCCCCTATCATACAGCTAGAATGACCTGCTCTGTTGAATAGATGCTGAGTCACGGTTACAGCGGCTCACACAACGGTTCGATGTTAATGAGGGCGAACATCAGGACAATTTCACGGAACTGTCGATACTAGCCGAGCGCTCGCACGGCGTCGCCGAGCGAGCGCTTGGTTGTCGAGTACGGCGTTTCTGCCATCCAGCGCTGAGAGTAGCCTTTTGCCCGGATGAGCACGTTGTTCGCAGCTGCTTTCGGTGACGACCCGCGGTAGTGAACAAGATACTCAACGTCAAGCGCGGCGATTTCGTACTCAGTGTGCCAGTCTTGGAATCCGTTGTCAGCGGCCACCGACTGCAGGTCGTCCCGATCTAGGCCGAGTGCGTCACGAATCTCGGTCAGGTACTTCAGCCGATTCGGCGTTTCACGGTAGCTGTGGCCCTCTTCGAGCCGAAAGCAGTGCAGAACGACGTGGACCCAGCGGGCGAACCCGCCGGTGGCGGGCTAGCCCGCGTGGTTCCCTAACGCTTGTTTGGCTAGGTCACGACACTGCTCAATGAAGTCAAGGAGATCGACTTCCATGGACAGAAATTGATTTCTTTGGCCTCACCCTTCTAACGCGGTGATATCGACTGATTAGACCGCTATTCAACAGAGCAGAATAACCCGATTTCTAACTAGACAGTGCCTTATCTTCCCAGTAGTCAGATTAATAATAATTACTCCAAAATTCTAGGACATGGATTCAAGCAAAGGCGTCTTCAGGCGTCAGTTTAGTAGCGCCATTGCGAGTGCAACATTGTTATTTCCTCTCACAGGTTGCATAAATGACGGAACACAAACATCCAAAAAAGAGGGACATGAGGTTCATGCAACAAACCTTCTCGAACATCATGTACAGTTCTTTATCACGATGTCTGATAAAGATGAAAATGTGGTTTTTAAAAGGGAATATACACTTCCTCCGAACTCATACAACGAATCCGAGCAGGTATCAGAAACACCTGACCAGATGGCAGTCGAGTATAGTGGTGAGAGGCAAACATATGACTATTCACCGACTGTGAGCTGTGGCGAAGCATCAACGGTAAGCATCATCTTCGCAGTTACTGAAGATGAGGGAATGAGAATTATGTATGGATGTCGGTCTACATAATATTATAATCCGGATGATGGTATGACAATTCCGGCACTGTCTAGTTAGTGACCTCCTCAACTGGCGTTCGTCCGTCGAGCGATTGGTGCGGTCGTTGGAAATTATAGTATTGCGCAAATTGTATGAACTACTCACAGACGCTCGCATGACTGCCCACCCACGAATTATTGAAACGGTCACTCACATTTTGAGGGTGTGAAGCCACTTTTCGACGCGGTTTCGCTCGACGTAATCGACCCGACCGCTCACTCCTACTCGAGAGAGGGCAGTCTGATAGCCGTAGCCATCGACGGGAAATACAGCATCTGAGAGCTCGTGTTTCTCCGAGAGTCGATGGAGAAACGCAGCAGCCGGATCGGTACCATGTC
>NZ_JBZRPK010000360.1:0-3526 GCF_058382125.1 Haloferax sp. s1 | reverse complement strand
GCGACCCGACCGGATTCTGAACCAGGGAGCGAACGTAGTGAGCGAGTGAGGTTCAAATCCGGGAGGCAGGATACCGGGCATCCCATCGCCACCACAGCATTGGCTCTGGAAATCGGCGTGTCGAGGAGTTGACTCAGCAGGAGATAGCCGGCGCTATCGGAGTGTTGCGCTAGACGGTGGACAGGTGGATGAACCGAGAAACTATCGCTGAGCCGCTGGTCGGTGGGGGAACTCGGGGACAGCGCCTCCTTCTGTACTCCATGGTCGTAGGGGAGAGAATAGAGCGAGCGGAAGAGTATCTCATGTTACTCAGCCTTGAGGGCCGGCTAACCAAGGGACAGCGGCAGACCCGAGTCACGTCCCTACGACGTGAGGAGTCTGAGCCTCACCCGCTTGATGGGCTGGATGAAGAGGTGAGCCTCTGGCGAGGCCAGCGCATAAGCAACTCCCAGAATCGACGACCCCGCACGCCGGGGATTCATACCCGGATTCTGCGCCGGACCGATTTTCGAGAACCCACCCATGAACCTCACCGTCCCGTGGAAATCGACAGAAACTCCGAGCAAATCTACGGCCGCTGAGAGCGATTCAGATCCGGGTGAGGAACAAGCAGAAAGTCTCCCGCTGTGACTCTCCTCGGTCTGCTGAGAGCGAGTCTCGGAGCCGTGTGGGAGATGTCAGGGAATCGACTCGTCCCGGCTTACTCGGAAGGGACGAGTTCTGGGCGCTCTTCTATTCGCGGGGACTTTCTCCCCCAGAGGTGAGGAACCTGATCGACCTATCTGCCGAGCATGTGGGGACGCTCATGCGGATTCACGGGGTCGGGGGCTTCGGGTACGATGATATGCCGGATGAACGGATAGCGTCACTTCTCCGGGAGTTGTCGGATGAAGAGTGGAGTCAAGTGGTTGAGAGCGATGAACTTGGATGGCTAAAAGACCAAGACAATCGACAGAGAGGACCAGATTAGCACAAGAAAAACGGTCCAGTAGTGGCTCCGCTGGATGGCTGTACTTCTCACCCATTGCTGTAAGTCTCGTAATTCCAGAACTCGCTCTACGTCGAACGGATGGGATGCAAGTGGATACCCACCGTCGTTTGCATCGATGGCTTGGAGTTCCGCCCTCTTACCTCGGCGCATGCCACCCGTAGTAAATACCATCGCGCTACCCATCGGTTCCTCATAAACTAATCGTACTTCAGTAATCTGTCGGTTGATAGGTGTGTTCTTTTGTATCGCGCTTTCTAATTGCCGAAATCCAGTATCTTCAACGTCAAGGGTGCTGGCTCTCTGGATTTTATTCATACCCCCATCGTCTACCTGTTGTTCAAGGTCCCACTGCCGGAGGTCTTCAAGTCCCTTCTCCGCCTCCTTGCAGAAAATTGAGTGGTCAGGATAGAGCAATGGGACGAGTGCAACGAGCGCCGCAATTGCGATATGAGAGATTTGCAGAAGAGACACTGAGGATTCCATATTGAGTCCTTAGAGTATAATGCCCAACGGTAGATACATCAGGTTTACTCTCAGGAAGGTATCAAAGAGAGAGTCGAGTATCTATATTCCGTTGATGTAGTCCCGGCGCTGTTCGACCTTTACCTCTTCCTCCCGCTTGTCGTAGTGCTTATCCAGAACATCCTGCCCGACATTCATCCGGTCGGAGACAACCTTCTCCGGCACGTCCTCGGTCAGAAAGCGAGTGATTGAGCCGCGCCGGATGGCGTGGGGAGAGACGTTCGCTGGGCACTTGCAGTAGTTGGGATAGGTGGCCGCTTCGCAGTTCTCCATATCTCGTTCTTTCGGGCACTCGTCGAAGTAGAAGCAGGGCCGAGTGACCCGATAGACGGCATCCCGGATGCTCGACCGATTCATCCGACCGTTCCGGCTCGTGAGAAGCGACTCGCGGCCATACTCGTCACCGACACCAGGGCGATTTTGGCCCCACCAGTTCCTCTATGGCTTGGCAGACTTCGGCACCCGAAGCAAGCATGCGGCCACCTTCATCACCGTTCTTGAGGGCGTCTCTGACTAAGGCCGATGATGGACTTCGAGGCATTCAGCCTCAGGGTCGTAGTCATCTACACCCGAGGCCGCCACACTCACAAACTGCACCGCTGCCAAAAACCAAACAGCCGGTATTTGAAGCGGCCGTTACCCGACCTGCACCGCGAAAACGATCTGGTCGTGGACGATAACGTGGAGTGGCTGCCCCGCGTCGTTCCACTCGTACGATTCTGTATACGGGGAGTCGTCGAAAGACGGGTCGGAGAACGTAATTTCAACGTCGTAATCCGCCTCCATGATTACTTTATTGTTGATCGTCTGTCTTTTGTTCGGCTCCAGTTCGATGGTGGTGTCGACCTTCGTCGAGTCCGTGCTTCGCTCGGTCACGAGGACGTCGATTGTGCGGGTGTTCGTCGCTTCGTTGTGAAGGACGATATCGGTCGCGCCGCGCGCACTCGCCTGCAGCTCGGAACAGCCGGGAAGCCCTGTAAGACCGACTGCACCGAGAGTAGTGAGAAGAGACCGTCGGGACCAATTGACTGGCATGAGGTTCAGGTCGCACAGACGACATAAATAACTCCGCCCGAGTCGACTACCCCAACATCGACTGGAAGTGAGCCAAAAGCAGGAGACGGCGGTGGCACTACACGAGACAATAAGCGGAGGGTCCGCGTTAGAACACAGCCGACAACCCAACGACAGCCAATTCAGGCAACGATAGACTCAGAATCACTAACATCACGGTAAGTAACGCGAACCTCCAACCCGGACGACGTGACGGAGACCGTGATGTCGTCAATGGCGCGTTCGTACTCGGCGGTGTGCTTTCCCGAGCGCGAGATACGCAGTCCCTTCGAGAGGAGATCGGCGTCGGCGAGTTGGTCGAGTTTCCGGTAGGTCGTCGAAAGCGGGAGGTCGCACGTCTCTGCGATTTCGCTTGCCGACAGCGCCACGCCGTCGGTCGCATCGAGAATACACCGGGAGTCGGCATCGTCGAGAACGTCGAAGAGCGTGTCGATAGCCGCCTGGTCGTCGACGACCTGTTCCGCGGGCGACGAGCGAGTGTGAGAACGAGCGGAGAGAGGAACTGAAGCCTGACTCATACTCCAGTAGAATCACGCAAGGGGAACTAACTGATAACCACGATAGCGTGGGACGTTTATATACTCCCCCCGAGAATCGGCGAGCGAGCGCCGCCTAACTCTCTTCGAGGATGTCGCCGAGTAGTTTCGTCAACGCGGCCGCGAGATGTTCTGAAAATGTAGATTGATTGATGTCGAGGGTGGCCGCGACCTCGGTCGCGTTTGCGCCTCTGGGGCGTTCGAAGTATCCCATCTCGTAGGCGGTCTGGATAACTTCGAGTTGGCGGGTCGTGAGTTTCCCGCGGTCGACGAAGATGCTGTCTCCGGGGGCGTCACCGGTCGGTGACCGAACGAGTCGCTTGATATCGGTTCCGGGGAATCGGTCGCGGAGTTCGCCGATAACGCTCTGGAGTTGTTCGTAGTCGGCCGCGTGAAACACGAG
>NZ_JBZRPK010000361.1:0-3528 GCF_058382125.1 Haloferax sp. s1 | reverse complement strand
GGTTGATGCACAACCGGCCAGAGGGACTTCTCGGCCACCGCAAAGAGACGGCCTCCGTCATCTCGCTGTCGCGTCCGAAGTCGATGGCGACTGACGGTGGGACGGTAGAGGGGGGTGAAGACGAATGAGTGACGCTGCCTCACCACCTGTCGACGATGTCGCGAAGAAAGTCGATGAAGATGCACTGGGGGCGTTCGCCTCGGGCGTCGACACGACGGTCGACTTCCCGCTGCAGGTCGAGGGACTGCACAAGTCGTTCGGCGGTATCACCGCCGTTGACGGCGCGTCCTTCGAGGTCGAAGCCGGGACGCTTACGGGTCTCATCGGTCCGAACGGGGCCGGTAAGTCCACGACGTTCAACCTCATCACGGGGATGCTCAAACCCGATTCGGGAACGGTCACGTTCAACGGTGAGGACATCACCGGCGAGGAACCGCACGAAATCGCCAACCGCGGCATGGTTCGGACGTTCCAAATCGCTCGCGAACTGAGCGACATGACTGTCCTCGAAAATATGATGCTCGCGCCGAAGCACCAGCGCGGCGAAGAACTGTGGCGCTCCGTCATGCCGGGCGTCCGCGACGACGTTCGCGAACAAGAAGAGGAACTCCTCGAACGTGTCTGGGCAGTCCTCGACTTCTTCGACATCGACCACATCGCCGAAGAGTACGCGGGCAACCTCTCGGGCGGCCAGCGGAAACTCCTCGAAATGGCGCGGGCACTTCTCACCGACCCCGATATGCTGCTCCTCGACGAGCCATTCGCGGGAGTCAACCCGACGCTCGAAAAGAAGTTACTCAAACACATCCACGAACTCCGCGAGCAGGGCTACACGTTCCTGCTCGTCGAACACGACATGGACCTCATCATGAACAACTGTGAACACGTCATCGTCCTCCATCAGGGGAAGGTTCTCACTGAGGGGACGCCGGACGACATTCGGAGCAACGAAGAGGTCATCGAGGCCTACCTCGGAGGGAACGTATGAGCGTCGACGCTAACACCAGTGCGACGAGCGGTGCGGGCGTCGAAGACCGAAGCGACGTACTTCTGCGCGTCCGCAACCTCGATGCTGGCTACGGCGACCTGCAAATCCTCACCGACGTCGACATGGACGTGTTCGACGGCGAGTACGTCACTATCGTCGGCCCGAACGGGGCAGGCAAGTCGACGACCATGAAATCCGTCTTCGGGCTGACCGCCCTCATGGGCGGGGAAGTCCAGTTCAAAGAAGAGGATATCACCGGCCGACGCCCCGAAGATATCATCCACGTCGGTATCGGCTACGTCCCGCAGAACGACAACGTGTTTCCCACACTGACGGTCGAAGAGAACCTCGAAATGGGCGCGTACATCCTCGATGAGGTGCCGTCAGAGGCGATGCGGGCAGTCTACGACAGGTTCCCGATTCTCGAAGAGCGCAAACACCAGAAGGCGGGCACCATGTCCGGCGGGCAACAGCAGATGCTCGCAATGGGTCGTGCGCTCATGCTCGACCCAGACTTGCTCCTCCTCGACGAGCCATCGGCGGGACTCGCCCCTGACCTCGTCGAAGAGATGTTCGACAAAATCGACGAAATCAACGAGGCGGGCACGGCCGTCCTGATGGTCGAACAGAACGCCAAAGAGGCGCTCCGGCGCTGTGACCGCGGGTACGTCCTCGCAAACGGACAGAACCGCTACATGGATACTGGCACTGCGCTGCTCGAAGACGAACAGGTCAGACAGGACTTCCTCGGCGGATAGCTATCCTCAAACCCGGCGTCCATTTTTCTGACACCTATCCGAGTAGCGACTGTACTACTCGTTGCACCGACTGCGCCCTCAGTCGCACTGGTACAGGAGCGATTCGACTACCGGAGCGCCGTTTTCGAGCTTCAACGTTACTCTCGTAGTCAAGCAGTAGCAGGCGGTGTATCTCACTGTTTCCGAGCCGTCGTCCGTCTCGATAGTTAGTTCGTACTCGCCGCCGATTGGAATGTCGAATTTGAGGTTCGACTCCCCGGGTGATACTATCCGTGTCGTCTCCGTGACGACCCCTTCGTCGTCCGAAAGCGTCAGCATCACCTCGCGGTCGACATCGTCAGTGTTCTCGACGGAAATCCACTTGCCTCTCGGCCACGAACAGCCAACCCTGAGCGACCCGTCCTCAGCGACGAGAATAGTCAACAACGGCCACGCCCAGTTTTCCGGGATGTTCCACTTGTAGGTCGCACGGCGGCCGTCCTCGGCCTCGACGAACACGTCGTAGGTTGCGTGCGACTCCACCAGCGGGGGCGTCGAAATCTCGCGGTCGGTCTCAGCGTTGAAGGTGTGTTCGATGAATCGGTCGCCGTCGTGTTCGATTGCGACGGTGAGCACAGCGTCCTCGTCGCTTTCGTTTCGAATTTCGGCGCGCGGCGGCTCGAAGATTTCTTTCGCACCTGAGACGCTGTACGGGAGGTACTCACTGTTGCCTTCGGTGAGTTGCTGGCGGGGTTTGAGGTCGCCGCCGTTCGTAAGTGACGCGCCACTCGTAGTCGAGCGTTGCGCCGGTATCGAGTTCGGCGGCGACGTGGTACGTCCCCTCGCCGACGAGGGTGTCTTCGACGGACATTCCGAAACCGGGGCCGGCACTAACGTCGACCGACCGGTCGATGATGGTGTCGTCGCCGTCCCGAACACGGATTGAGAGTGTCTGATTCACATCGTCTTCGTTTTCAACGACAAGGTTGGCTCGAGGCTCGTAGTCCGGCGTTTGCGTCTCCGGTTCCGTATCCTTCGGCGGCGGTGTCGGGTTAGTCTTCGTGGCTTGCGGATTCGTCGGGGTATCTGACGACCCGTTCTCATCGGACAGACACCCGGCCGTGACCGTAAGATACGACCCACCGAGCGTCGAGAGGAGGGCACGGCGCTTCATTACCTGAGGAGTGTCAACTTCAGAATAAGCGTCTTGTGTCGCAGCGGTAGCCGACACCGCAACGATAGTGCGGTCGCTCACGACGCTGCGTCGAAAGAAAAGTCGAGTCTGCCCGGGTCTCTCGTCCTGCTCAGTTCTCCGGTCCGGAGAGCGCCGTTTCGATGACGGAGGAGTACGACGACTCGCCGATGTTGAACGCGACCTGATTGTACACTTCGCCACCGAAATCGTCGGCGAAGACGTTGCTGAAGCGCTCGGAGAGTTGCTGTCCGTAGTCGTTGTTGACGAACAGCGTCGACACCGTACTAACTTCGAGGCGCTCGGACATGACCTGTGCCATGACGCGACCCTGCAGGTAGTCCGAGGGTGCCGTCCGGAAGATGAAGTCGTTGTCTTCGAGGTTCGAGACGGACAGCGCCGTCGAAGACGGCGAACAACCGACAATTTCGTTCGGGATGAACGCCTGCTGTGAGACGGGGACGTTCACGCCGGACGACGCCGACCCACACACGGACGGGACGCCCCCGGAGACGAGCGACTGCGCGGCTGAGACACCGGCGTCCGGAGACGTTTGGGTGTCTTCGATTTGCGCGTTGACCGAGATGCCAGCCGGATTGGCATCGTTGACC
>NZ_JBZRPK010000362.1:0-3534 GCF_058382125.1 Haloferax sp. s1 | reverse complement strand
GCCCTGACGACGACCCGGCGCGGGTAGACTCGGTCGACGAAGCGGTCGCTCGCATCCTCGACTGAAACGGGGCACGAACTACTGCGACAGTACTACGGCAGAGTCCCGACTTTCTCGCCGGCGTAGCCGAAGATGTCGGCGTAGCCGTACGCGGAAAGCAAAACCGGATAGAAGTCGCGGTCGGCCACGAACCGTTCGTCGTCGGCACGGGCGAACGTCGTTCCTTCGGTGACGGCGGTGAAGTTGGTGGTGGGGGCTTCGTATTTCTCGGCGACGGGTTTCGGAAGTCGCTCCAGCAGTCGGAACACGTCGAGGCTGTTTTCCTCGGGGATACCGAGCTTCAGGCGGTCGTCTTCGGTCTGTGGTTCGGACTCCTCACCGGACCCGTCGCTCGCGACGGCCGGAGCGGGCAAGACGTTCGTCGCCGTGAGAAACGCACGAATCAACCAGTAGGCGTTGTCCGCGGCCTCGTCAGACTTCTGGAGACCTGCTTCGACCTCGATGGTGTGGGCGTGTTCGATGAGTCGGCCTTCGGCGAAGTTGTTCGTCTCGACGGCCACGTCGACCGGGAGGCGCGGGAGAATCGACCGAGCGATGGCGTCGACGGTGTCGACGATGGCGAACGGTTCGGCGTAGGACTGCGTAGAGTGGATAGAGAATGCCGTCGTTCCGCGAACCTCGCGGCCGAGGTCGTGTGCGAGGCGTCGCTCGTGATTCTCCGCGTGGGGGTCGCCCGGAAACGCGCGATTGAGGTCTTCGTCGAGGAAGCGAACATCCGCTTCGAGTGCTTCCTCGTTGGCGACGATGAGTTTCACCGGCCGTTCAACGTCTGGGTCTTCCGCGACGAACCGCTCGATAGCGCGAGCACCACACGGTTCGTCACCGTGAATAGACCCGACAACTGACACTTCCGGGGTGCCGTCACCGAGTTCGTAGATTCGCATTGCCAGTTTCTAGAACTAGACGCTAAAGGGCTTTTAGATTCGCGTGGTAGCGCATCGGCGAGGAGATGTGTCGCTAAAACCCTGTTAGTGGTCCAACCGCTCAACGTACTCATAATCAGCGGGGTACGCGGTCGCCCGGTGGCCGTCAAGTTCGATTTGCCAGCCGTGGAGGGCCGTCGGGTCATCCAGTGCCGCCCGCATAGTCACACGAACGTCGTCGACGTCGACACCGTAGAAGTCGCTAGGGACGCCGTGGATATACTCCAAGGCCGTCTCGAACAGCGAGCGCATTCCGGTGTCGTTCTCGAAGTCGAAGTGTTTGTACGCGCCGGCAGCAACCTGCACCATCCCGTGGAGGAAGGCGCTTTCTGCGGTCCCCGACCCGTAGTTGTACCACTCGATTTCGAAGCAATCGTGGCTCTCGTGGAAGTCACCCGAATTGAACAGGCGGGTCCCGTGTTCGACTGCTCGGCGAAGCGTCGCGTGTTCCCACATCCGCAACTCCTCGTTCCACCCCGAGGGGTTCCCGAGCGGTGGGGCGACGCTCGGGTCACGGGTGTGTTCGTCCATAGGTGTGACAGCGGCGGGAAACCCAGTAACTCCATCGGTGGCCGAATCTGAGCACGACTGGTGGCGAGCGTAACTGAACACGACTGACGGCGAGCGTAACATAGACACGAGGGACTTTCTACGGTGTGTTACTAACAACCACTATGGGTGGAACAACAACCCAGTGTGTGTACTGCGGAAGCGACGTGTCTTGTCACGACCCCGTCTTCGTCGAGGAGGCCGCCGACGGCGAGCGAGTTTCAGTCGGTGGGTTCTGTAACTACGCGTGTCTCTCGGCGTACATCGAAGACGAGGAACTCACCACCGGTGCGTCGTGTGAGTGGTCACCTACGTAGCTCCCGACCCTGCGAAGTCGTAGTCGCTGTCTCCCCGTGTGACCACCGCTTCCGCGTCCGAATGCAAGAGGTATTTACATGGAATGGACTTCGAAGGGGTATGGCACTCGCATCAGCACTCGTGGCTGGTGGGGTTATCGGAATTCGGCACGCGCTGGAGGCCGACCACCTCGCCGCCATCGCGACGATGGTCGAAGACGACAACCGACCGGGAATCGTCGGCGCTTCCTGGGGCGTCGGTCACTCGATTCCGATTGTCGTCGTCGGCCTGCTTTTCGTCGCACTCGGCGTGAGTCTCCCCGAGTCAGTAACGCACTTTTTCGAGGTCGTCGTTGGTGCGATACTCGTCGTCCTCGGTGTTCGGATGCTCCTCCGGGCTGGAGGAGTTTCGGTGCCGACACTTCGTGGTCACGACCACGAGGGAGCACACAGACACCTCTCCGTTGGCGGTATCGCACTCGGGACGAAACACACCCACATTCACGACGAGTCGTTCGGCATTGGCGTCCTGCACGGATTCGCCGGAAGCGGTGCACTCGTCATCGCGATGGTTACTGCCGCACCGGGGATGGGGCAGGCAGTCGCCTTCCTCGGGGCGTTTAGCCTCTTGACTGTGGCGACGATGGCGACCGTCTCGTTCCTGTGGGGTCAGTCGATGAGTATCGGCGACACGCGAATTCTCCACGCTGTGGCGGGGACAATCGGTATTATCGTCGGTGGACTGCTCGTCGTCGAGCAGTTCGGAGTTCTCGTCTGACGATTCGCAACGTTTTAGCGGCCCCCCTGTCGTACTTCAATACGCGCGAGGGTAGCTAAGTCAGGAAAAAGCGGCGGACTCAAGATCCGCTCCCGTAGGGGTCCGTGGGTTCAAATCCCTCCCCTCGCATCGCGTTTTTCCGAACGTCAGTGAGGATAGCGATGCGTCCGGAGGGATTTGAATCAGGGAGCAGCTTGCTGCGACCGTGGTTCAAATCCCTCCCCTCGCATGGGTACGACGACACAGTGCGAATCATTTGGAGGATTAGAACCAGCGAGCAACGCGAAGCGTTGCGAGTGAGGTTCACGCGAACGGAGTGAGGGTGAGTAAGCGAGGCTGTGGCCTCACAGTGTTCAAATCCCTCCCTGCAATCGAACTATTTTACCCCACCACTCGCTCGCAAATCCATCATCATCAACAGACCACGTTTCTGGTGAAAACTCGCATACGGGACCCGACTCGGTACGACATTCAAGCACACAACAGATTCTGTCTCCCAGCCAGAATTTCAGCTGACTCCGACGTACCAGAGTTTATCAGAAATGTTCATTAAGATACCGGGCATATATTCAGTTGCCGGAGGCGCAAGGACACACTGGATGACCAAACCGAATCCGTCGGGCGACGTGAAAGACGTCGACGATGGTACGCATCGCAAGATGCGGAGGGATGGAATCGACATGAACACCGAGTCTTTCGTAAAAGGAAGACGAGGTCAAAGTGCCGAAGAAGAACCGAAGCAACCCTGTTAACCACTCTGCGAGTGAGTGGCAGGAAGACCAAGTACCGGACCACGAGGAATTGGAGTTCGGGAAATCGGCGCAAGCCGAAAAAGGTCGTGAGGGTTTTGGAAAACGTCTTCCATCCGGGTTCTAATTGCGGATTCGGTTTTTTCGATATTCACCCGCTGAGCCGACTGTCCCTTGTT
>NZ_JBZRPK010000363.1:0-3586 GCF_058382125.1 Haloferax sp. s1 | reverse complement strand
CAGACGGAGTGTGTCCGAGACGGGCGGTCCGCCCGATTAGAAACCACCGAACGCCATCAAGAATAGCGCCAGCGAGATAATCGCGAAGAGGACGCCGACGAAGTTCTTGATGGTGTCAGTCTCCAGTGCGTTCGACACGTAGGGCGCGATTTGGCCGCCGAGAACCGTCGCGGGGACGGTGAAGACGACCATGTTCCACGGCGTGCTGGCGAGCGAAAGCGAGTGGCCGCCGACGAGACCGCCGCCGAAGACGTGGACGAGCGACGCCAGAATGGCGGTCAGCGCGACCACGATGTGGTTCGTACCGATGGCAACGCGGACGGGGACCTTCGTTCCGAGCATCGAAATGATGCCGAGTTCGCCGATACCGAAGCCAGCGAGGCCCTGGAACGTGCCGCCGATACTGTAGTTAGCGAAGCGACGGAGGTAGCCACCGCGGGTGTAGCGGTAGTCGTCGCCCTCGCGGTCGACGCGGGTGACGGTTCCGTCGTCAGCCGTGTGGACGCCCGCGGGACCGAGCTTTCCGGGGTCGTTCGGCAGGTCGGCGACGGTTCCGCCGTCGGTGGCGGTCGCGTGGTCCGAACCGGATGAACCAGGTTCCTCGTGACTGAGGTCCGTCTTGAATAGGAGGTACGACGCCGCGAGAAGCGCGATTCCGAGCAGCGCGTGGAAGACGACTTCCGGGATGATAAACGAAAGTAGCGCGCCTCCGACGACGAACGGAATCGACCCGGCGACGAGACTCAGCGCGAGTCGCCGGTCGACGAGTCCGTACTGGATGAACGCGACGGCCGAACTCGACAGACCGAACGCCTCGCTGATGAGGCCCACCTTCACCAACGTCGCGGGTTCGAGAGGATGCGCGAAGATTGGGAAGATGAAGATGAGAAACGGGACGAACAGGGCCGACCCGCTGATTCCAACCGTGTTCACGATAGTCGCTCCGGTAACGAACACCGGGAACAACCACCAGTATTGGAGCCAATAGTCCATATTGGCGTCGGCCGGCGTCGGCGCTATGGTGAACACAGCGGCGAGGAACAGCACGGGTGCGATGAACACGAGAATGTGTTGGTACTTCAAGAACGACTTCTGGACGTGACTGAGAGACTGAGAGCTCATGGTTCTCGTTGTTATCAGTTCGCAGTGACGTTCGCGCCTACTCGCGTGGAGTGACGCGACGAAAATAGCCTGCACACCGAATCGTCAGCGGAATCGACCCGCGCGTGTTCACCGACTACCGAAGATGGGACCGCATCGCACACCGGGAGCGCCGGTGTCGAGCGACCGCCCGGACTGTCGAGCGACGAGCGCTCGGACGTGGAGGTCATTCAGGTAATGCCTCCGTTCGGATAGGCGTGGTGAACGGGGTATCCTGCGGCTTCGTCCGCCGAGTTGCGGATCACGGTGGGTCGGGCATAGCGAAGTCGGGGTGATAAGTCTTGATGACTACACAGGTTTTGGGTACGTTCCCCACACCGACGGGCGTCGAAAAAGCGGCGACATGTGTTCCGACCCGAAGACTGTGGCACGCATGAGAGGGCAAGTACCCGCCGAACGAGACTCCGCTCGGTCTCGTAGATGAGTCGTTCGCGGGTCTCAGCGGGAGTGAGCCACTGGCGCGCGTCGGCTTACCGACTGGTTCGCTACGCAGGAACGTCAGAACTCGTCCGGCGGGGCGAGACCGTCGTCGTCCTCATCGGAGTATTCCGGCGCGACGCCGTCGTCGAGCGCGTCGATGTCAAACTCGCGTCTGAGGTTCTGAATCCGGTCGCGGATGTCCGCGGCCAGTTCGAATTCGAGATTGTCGGCGGCCTCCTGCATCCGGTTTTCGAGGAACGCGATCTGTTTGGCTGCTTCGTCGGCATCACCGGGAGCGTCGCCCGAGACGCCTCGGGTGTCGGTCTTGCTTCCGGGGAGGTTCGTCTCGCCGACTTCCTTTTCGATGGTCTTCGGTGTGTGGCCGTGTTCCTCGTTGAACTCCTGTTGGATGCGACGACGACGCTGCGTCTCGGAGATAGCCGCCTCCATCGCATCGGTCATCTCGTCGGCGTAGAGGACGACCTCGCCGTTGACGTTGCGGGCGGCGCGGCCCATCGTCTGGACGAGGGTGGTCTCGGAGCGCAGGAAGCCCTGCTGGTCGGCGTCGAGGATGGCGACGAGCGAGACTTCCGGGATGTCGAGTCCTTCGCGGAGCAGGTTGATTCCGACGAGCACGTCGATATCGCCGAGGCGGAGCGACCGAATGAGTTCGTGGCGTTCGAGCGTGTCGGTCTCGTCGTGCATATAGGCCACGTCGACACCGGCTTCTTCGAGGTATTCGGTGAGGTCTTCGGCCATCCGCTTCGTGAGCGTGGTCACGAGGACGCGCTCTTCGCGGTCGATTCGCTCGTCGATTCGGGCCATGAGGTCGTCTACTTGGCCTGTTGCCTCCGTGACCTCGACTTTGGGGTCAACGAGGTGCGTCGGCCGAACGATTTGTTCGACGATTTGCTCGGAGTGCTCGCGCTCGTAGTCGCCGGGCGTCGCGGAGACGAACAGCGCTTGGCCGACCTTCTCCTCGAACTCCTCGAACGTCAGCGGGCGGTTGTCGTAGGCCGTCGGGAGCCGGAACCCGTTTTCGACGAGCGAATCCTTCCGGGATTTGTCGCCCGCGTACTGGCCCTTTATCTGCGGGAGCGTGACGTGCGACTCGTCGACGACGGTGAGGAAATCGTCGGGGAAGTAATCGAGGAGGGTGTACGGCGAATCGCCCGGTTTGCGGTCCGAGAGGTGGACCGAGTAGTTCTCGATGCCGGAGCAGTGGCCCGTCTCGCGCAGCATCTCGATGTCGAAGGTGGTCCGCTCTTCGATTCGTTGGGCGGCGACGAGGTCACCCTGTCGCTGGAAGTGCTTCACGCGCGCTTCCATCAGTTCCTCGATTTCGGAGATAGCGCCTTCGAGTTGGTCTTCCGGAATCGAATAGTGTTCCGCCGGGTGGACGAGCACCGCCGGTTCCGACGACTTGACCTCGCCTTCGAGCGGGTCAAGCTTCAGCATCCGGTCGATTTCGTCGCCCCAGAACTCGACGCGGACCGCGTAACGCCCGTACATCGGGAACACTTCGACGGTGTCGCCGCGGACGCGGAACGTACCCTGTCGGAAATCCACGTCGTTTCGCTCGTAGTTGAGGTCCACGAGGCGTTTGAGCAATTCGTCGCGGTCGAGTTGCTCACCGACTTCGAGGCGGAGGGACATGTCGGTGTAGTTCTTCGGGTCGCCGAGACCGTAGATGGCGGAGACCGAAGCGACGACGATAACGTCGTCGCGGGTGAGAAGCGACCGGGTCGCGGAGTGGCGCAGGCGGTCGATTTCCTCGTTTATCGACATGTCCTTGTCGATGTAGGTGTCGGTCTGTTCGATGTACGCCTCGGGTTGGTAGTAGTCGTAGTAGGAGACGAAATACTCCACCGCGTTGTCGGGAAAGAGGCTCTTGAACTCCTCGTACAACTGGGCGGCGAGGGTTTTGTTGTGTGCGAGGACGAGCGTCGGTTTCTGAATCTCCTCGATGACCCACGAGACGGTGTTTGTCTTGCCGGAACCGGTG
>NZ_JBZRPK010000685.1:0-15461 GCF_058382125.1 Haloferax sp. s1 | reverse complement strand
GCATCGATGACGGTGCCCGCCCCGACGATAGCCTCGCTGTCCGAGAAGGACGCCGACGCCTCGCGGATGAGGTCCATCGCATCGGGGTTGTCGGCCGTAATCTCGTAGGCGGTGACGCCACCTTCATTTAGCGCGTCGGCCACGTCGATGATAGTGTCTGCGTCCGCGCCGCGCATCACCGCGACGACGCCGCTGTCGGCGATTCGTTGCATGTCCTCGTGTACGTCGAGTGTGACCATTGTCGTCTGGACAGTTACTACAGAAGTTAATAAATTGGACCCCCTCGCGCTCGGGAACGGGTTGGGACGGGACAACATGTTAAATGAACTGGCATCTTTCCCGCTGCGGGTCGGCGGCCTCGACGTAATTCCGCTTCTCATCTGCGCACTCGGCGCGGTTGGACTGCTCGCCTACGGACGACGTGCACTCCGCGACGGACTCCGGGCGAGGGCCTGAGTTTGCTCGCACATCGCTCTCGAAGTCCCCGGCAAACTTACGCTCGAACCGTTAACACGGGAACGTCGGAAACGCGGACGACTCGCTCCGTCGTACTCCCGAGAATCGCGTGTCGGAGACCGGTTCGTCCGTGCGTCGCCATCACGATGAGGTCGGCACCGACTTCGTCGGCGGTATCGAGAATTTCCCGGGACGGAACGCCGATTCGGATGTCCGCCTCGGACGGGACATCCAACCCATCTGCGAGGGCGACAACGTCCTCGATTGCCGTCTCGGCGTCGTCTCGAAGGTCTTCTTTGACCTGCTCGATGGGAACGTCGGCCGAGGTCCACAGGCCGAGGTCGCTGGAGTCGATGACGGAGAGTACGTGAACCGTCGCCCTGTACGTGCTGGCGATGTCGATTGCGTGATTGGCGGCGGCGCGAGAACGGCTACTCCCGTCGGTGGGAACGAGGATGGTCTCGTACATATCGCAGTGTCGGTGTTCTAGTAGTATTGTTATTACGTCGATACGGTTCCTCTCGGGGACTTCATCGGCTCCCTTCGGTGTGCAGTCGGCGCTTAGCGAGCGCCGTCGAAGAATGAGATGTGGGCCGTCCGGTAATGAATTGGTTCGAATTGTCCAGTAATCGTTTAGACCCGGGTCCGAGGCTTGGGCGCAATCTGTCGAACCGCGGCAGCAGACGCGACGAGAAGCCCGCCGAAGAGGATGGAGACGAAGAGTTCGGGGGCGACGGTCATCCCGGAAATACCGCCGAGGGTCGTAAACAGGGCGTATCCGGCAACCACCGTCAGGGCGATTCCAATAACGACTGCGAGACCGATACCGGCTTTCATCAGGTCGAGGCTGGTCATGGTCACGTGTAGCTACGCAACCATATCGCATATAGAGGCAGACTGCTTCCCAGAACGCGGGAAACTGCTCGATTCACCCCTGTTATACTGGGTTTTTATGCTGTTTCTGGTGGTCCAAAGCGCGGTCTCGAATCGAGACAAAAAACAGTGGAACCGAAAGGGGAGTTACGCCGCCGCGTTCGACCCCTCACCGTAGAGTCCGTACAGGACGAACAGCAAGGCGAGGAACAGGAACTCGATGACTGCAACTGCGATGAGCGGCAGTTCCACGTTGAAGAAGCCGGCCACGGTGCGCAGTTCAATCGCGATTGGCACGCTGAAGGCGATGAGGACGAGCGCCCGTGCCTTCGTTAGCTTCACGCGACCACCCCCAGCAGAGTGTTAAACGCGCTCGTAACCGTCATCAGCACGAAGTCGAGACCCGCGGAGACGGTGGCGGGAACGGGGAGTCCACCACCGAACAGGCCGCCGCCGTTCTGGATGATGCCAGCCAGCGGAAGCGTGTAGGCGAGCACGACGAGCAGGGCGGCGATACCAGTCCACATCGCGAGGTTGTCGAGGATGCGCGGGCTTCCCTCGGGACCCGAGAGGGGTTCTGGGAGGTACGCATCGACCGGCCGCTCTGACTCCTCGCCGAGCGAGGTCAGGAGGATGTTGAACAGGAACAGCACCACGGACAGGAACAACAGCGTGCCGCCGAGGGCAATCTGCACGCGGAGTTCGAAGATGCTCCCGATGGGCGTCAGGAACTCGAAGTTCTGGTACTGCGGTTCCGCGGTGCGACGCGGGATACCAGCCAGCCCAGCGCGGTGCATCGCGTTCGACATGAACACCATCCCGACGAACCACATGATGACCTGCAGGAGACCGATGGGTCGACTGTAGAGTTTCGTGCCGGTGACCTGCGGGACCAGCCAGTACGACCCGGCCATCATCGTCAGCGCGACAGCGGTGCCGACGGTCAGGTGGAAGTGGCCGGGAACCCACAGCGTGTTGTGGATGAGGTAGTTGATGTTCATTCCGGCGTTAATCATGCCGGAGAAGCCGCCCGCGGCGAACATCGCGCCCGCCAGGGCCATGCCGGTGAAAGCCGGGTCGCGCCACGGAAGCGCACCGAGCCAGCGAAGGTAGCCCTCGCCACCGCGCTGGCGCGCACCGTGTTCGACGCTGGCGACGACGGTGAACGCCGTGAGAAGCGACGGCAGGAGCAGGAACATCGTGTTCGTCATCGCGATGAACTTGAAGCCCTCCGCGATGCCCGGGTCGAGGTACTGGTGGTGGATGCCGACCGGGGTCGAAAGCAGGAGGAACAACACGAATACGACGCGTGCGAGCGGGTCGCTGAACAGCCGTCCACCGGCGAGTTTCGGCAGGACGGTGTACCACATGAGGTACGCCGGCATCAGCCAGAAGTACACGATTGGGTGGCCGAAGTACCAAAACAGCGTGCGGGTGAGAAGCGGGTTGACGCTCTCGATGAGTCCGAGCGACCACGGGATGAGGAAGAACACGACCGAAACGGCGACGCCGAGGGTCGAGATGTACCACATAATCATGGTCGTAAGGACCATGAACGCCTGCAGCGGGATGCGTTCGTCAGCGTTGTCTTTCCGCCACGCCCGGTACGAGAGGAACCAGTCGGCTCCGGCAAGCCACGTTCCGACGATGAACATCGCCAGTCCGATGTAGAATATCGGGTGTGCCTGCAGCGGCGCGTAGAAGGTAAACAGCACGTCCGCGCTCATTCCGAGGCTCGGAACGAGTCCGCCGAGAATAGCAACGGTAGCAAGAATCGTCCCCGTCAGCATGAGCCCGACCCACGCCCACGAGAACAACTTGCTCTCTGCGGGGCGGTCGAGACTCCTCGCGGTGGCCCAGTGGAAGACGCCACAGAGGAAGAAGATGGTAAAGACGATTGCCAAGAGGACGCCGTGGCCCGTCAGCATCGTGTAGTAGTCCGCGGAGTCGATAACGCGGACGACGTTGGTCCGGTGGAGCGCCTGAATGAGTCCGAAGAACGCGCCGATGCCGAGGGCAACGAACGCGACGAGGAAGGTCGCCTTGATGACGCCCGCCTCGTCGGGGAACTTGTCGACGAACGCGTGTTCGCTACGTGCGGTCGCCATCAGTTCTCACCCTCCGTCTGTTGTTCTTGTTGTTCCTGTTGTTCGTACCAACTGTCGAATTCGCTCTGTTCCATAACTACAATTTTCCCTTCCATGACGTGGTGGCCGGAGCCACAGTATTCGTTGCACAGAAGTCCGTACTCACCGGCTTCGTCGAATTCGACCGTGAACTCGGACACCTGTCCGGGAATCGCCATCGTGTTCGCGTTCGTGCCGACGACTTCGAAGCCGTGGATGACGTCGGCCGCGGTCACGTGGAACGTAACAATACTCCCCTCGGGAACGCGGAGAGGCTCGGACGTTCCGGGTTCGAAGACAAACTGTCTGGCGACGACGTACACGTCGTAGTGGTTCTCGCCGGTTTTCTCGATACCGGGGTCACCGAACTTCGGGTGTTCGTTGAGCGTCGCCGGGTCGACAGTGCCACCTTTGTCGTCTATCATATCGATACCCGCGCCCGCGGCCCCGTACGTAATCGTCCCGATGAACCCGACGATGAGAACGAGTGCCAGCGCCAGCCAGAGTTTTTCGTAGGCGTGAATCTCCATGTTAGCCCACCACCGTCAGTCCCCGCCCGAGGAACTCGACGAAGTACATGAACACCCACATTCCGAGGAGGATGGCCATGTAGATGAGAACGAGTACGAGCGTTCCGACCGGGTCGAAGTCGTCGTGTTCGATTTCACGCACGATACCATCGTCGCCCGTTCCGACGATTGAATCAACGGGGGGTTCCGACTGCCCAGAACCGGATTTGGATGCCGCGTCTGCCGGCACATCTCCAGAACTGGAGGCCCGTGATGCCGGGGCTGCGGCGGTTCCCTCAGCTGTCGAATCAACGGCCATACCCGCTCATGAGGATGAATAGGACATTAAGACAACAGACCATTCCCATTGCGTTGGAATCGACGAAATCGGAAACAAGGTAGTCACGAATCAACCGATATGGAACTCACGCCACGGCTCGCCGGAACGGTTGCACTGCTCGCGCTCTTGCCCGTGATTATCTTCGGTGTGACGAAGAACCCGCTTGCAGGAGTCGTTACGGCCGTCAACGTCCTTCTCATCTCGACGGTTATCTACCTCCTCATGAGCCCGACTGAGGGCGGCCACGACCACGACGCAGGCCACGACGCCGACCGCGACGCCGACCACGAACACACTGCCTGAGATGGACGGGAGAGCGACGCCGCCCGTACTCGAAGCAGCCACGCCGGAGGCCGCGGCGTTTCTCGTCGTCGGTCTCCTCGCCGGAGCGCACTGTCTCGGGATGTGCGGCCCGCTCGTCAGTGTCTACGCGGACCGACTGAGCGAACAAGAAGGGACGCAGTCACTCACGCTTCGGCAGGTCCGGCAACACGCGTTATTCAACGTCGGGCGGGCACTGAGTTACGCAGTTATCGGGGGTCTCTTCGCACTCGTCGGGAAGGTGTTCTTCGGGGCGTTCGACTCAGTTACTGCCATCGGAAGCGGCGTCCGTGCAACGACCGGACTCCTCGTCGGAACCGTGATTATCCTCACCGGAATCGGCTACCTCGTCGGCCAATCGGCCGCGATGGACCGGTTTACGCCCGCTGCGGTCACGAGTCTCTTTGGCCGCATCAGTGGATGGGCGACCGCCCGCGTCGACCGACTCGTCGGCGGCCCGCGCATCCTCGGTCTCGGCGCGATACACGGCCTACTTCCCTGTCCGATTATCTATCCGGCGTATCTCTACGCCTTCGCTACGGGTGCACCCGTTCGGGCGGCAGCGCTACTCGGCCTCCTCGGACTCGGAACGATTCCGACGCTGTTCCTCTACGGGACGCTCCTCGGCCACGTATCGGCGCGACGGCGGGCCACGATTCACCGCGCACTCGGCGCGGCGTTTCTCGTCCTCGGGTACATCTCGCTCTCCCACGGGCTGATGCTCCTCGGGGTCGAGGTCCCGCACATTCACATTCCCTTTTACCAACCGCTGGGGTGACCATGGGGACGAAGACGCGACCGCGCGGCGCAGGCGACGAATCCGGCGACGCCGACACCGACGGCTGCGACCTCTGTGGGTTGCCGACGCCGAATCCGCCCGTTACGGGCGAGTCCATCGACGGCGAGTTCTGCTGTCGCGGCTGTCTCGAAATCACCCGGACGCTCGGCGACGCGGCGAGCGCCGACCCCGAGACGGTCGAGCAGGAACTCGCGGGCGAAGCAGAAACCGTGCCGGACGACGCCGAGCGAACCTACATGGCGGTCGACGGGATGCACTGTGCGACCTGTGAGGCGTTCGTCTCCGGGACGGCGCGAACCTGCGAGGGTGTCTACGCCGCGGAAGCGAGCTATGCCAACGACATGGTTCGCGTCACCTACGACCCCGACGCCGCCGACCTCGACGACCTCTCGGGAACGTTGGCACGTTACGGCTACGGCACCCGCGACCCGGACGAACGCGAGGCCGCAGAGCGGGCCGACAATCAGGTCGCTCGGTTCGTCATCGGCGGCGGCGTCTTCGGGATGATGGTGATGCTGTGGTACGTCCTCTTTCTGTACCCGACCTACGTGGGGTTTCCCCCAGTGGTCGAACTCGGCGTCTTCGACGGCATTTACATCCTCGGCAACATCTGGGTCATGACCTCGATTGTCCTGTTCTACACGGGCTTTCCCATCCTCCGCGGGGCGCTCGTCAGCCTCCGCGCCGGGCAACCGAACATGGACCTGCTCGTCTCGCTGGCGGCGACGAGCGCGTACGTCTACTCGACGGCCGCCGTCCTCGTCGGACAGACTCACGTCTACTTCGACGTGACCGTCGCCATCATCCTCGTCGTGACGCTCGGAAACTACTACGAAGACCGCATCAAGCGGACGGCCGCCGGGATGCTCTCGGACCTCGCGGCCTCACGCGTTTCGGAAGCCCGCCGCCGAATCGCCGACAGCGACAGCGGGGGCGACGGCAGCCGTGTCGAAACTGTCGACCTCGACGCCCTCGAATCCGGCGACCGAGTCGAGGTTCGCCCGGGCGAACGCGTCCCGGTCGATGGCACGGTTGCCGAGGGAACCGCCGCAGTCGACGAGGCGCTCGTCACGGGCGAGTCGATGCCGCGGACCAAGCGCCCCGGGGACGACGTGCCCGGCGGGACCGTCGTCACGGGCCGCCCGCTCGTCGTCGAAGTCGGCGAGGACGCCACGAGCACGCTCGACCGACTGGTCGAACTGCTCTGGGACATCCAGAGCGCCCGGTCGGGCGTCCAGCGCCTCGCGGACAAACTGGCGACCATCTTCGTGCCGACCGTACTCGCCCTCGCCGTCGTCGCATTCGGTTGGACGCTTTTTCGGGGCGAATCGGCGACGGCCGCGCTCCTCGTCGGTCTCACCGTCCTCATCGTCTCGTGCCCGTGCGCCCTCGGTCTCGCCACGCCGCTGGCGGTCGCATCGGGTATCAAAGAAGCCGCGAGTCGCGGTATCGTCGTCGCTTCGGAAGCGGTCTTCGAGGCGGTTCCGGACGTTGACGTAGTCGTCTTCGACAAAACAGGTACCCTCACGGACGGCGATATGGCCGTCCTGCGGATTGAAGGCGACCCGTCGTCACTGGGTGTGGCTGCGGCGCTCGAACGCTTCTCCGCGCACCCGCTCGCCACGGCCGTCGTGGCGGCGGCCGAAGACGCCGATGTTGTTGTCCCGGATGTCGACGCCGACGACATCACCGTTCACGACAGAGGCGTTTCGGGAACGATTGCCGCCGAGCAGGTCGTCGTCGGCCACCCCGCGCTCCTCCGCGAACAGGGGATGACCATCGACGCCGACCTCGAATCCGCAATCGACGACGCGCGGGGCGACGGTGCCGTACCGGTCGTCGTTGGACGCGCCGGGCGCGCCCGAGCAGTCCTCGTCGTCGGCGACGAACCGCGTGAGGCGTGGGACGACGTGGTCGCCGCCGTCGCCGGGGGTGGGAAGCGCGACGTGGTCGTCCTCACGGGCGACTCGGAACGGGCGGCGCGGCGCTTCCGCGACCACCCCGACGTGACGGACGTGTTCGCTGGCGTCCCGCCGGAAGCGAAAGCCGAGACGGTCGAACGCCTCCGGAGTCGAGGGGCCGTCGCGATGGTCGGTGACGGGAGCAACGACGCCCCCGCGCTCGCCGCGGCCGACATCGGCATCGCGCTCGGAACGGGAACGGATATCGCGGGCGACGCCGCGGACGCGGTTCTCGTCGGCCGCGACATCGACGCGATTCCCGAAGTGTTCTCGCTTTCGGCCGGTGTGAACCGTCGCATCCGCGGCAACCTGACGTGGGCGTTCGGCTACAACGCGGTCGCCATCCCGTTGGCGGCGCTCGGCGTTCTTAACCCGCTTTTCGCCGCTATTGCGATGGGTACATCGAGCCTCCTCGTCGTCGTCAACTCGGCGCGGTCACTGGAGTAATGCACCTTGACTCCATCACGCCCGTCGAATCTGTCGCCGGGAACGTATCAATGAAGTCACTCCGTCACGTCAGCAGACACAATGACTAACGACCCCTTCTCGCTCTCGATTCCGGAGGGGTGGACCGTCGCGACAGACGTGGACACCGACGACGCGAGCGCACAGACCATCTACGAGTCGCCCGACTCCGAGTACCGGGTGACCGTCACCGAGTTCGCGCGGGGACTCACACTCTACTGGTGGGTAGATATTTTCGCCCGCGCAGATGGTGAGTGGCACCGCCGCGAGGTCGGACTCGGCGACTCCTATCGCGACCCCGAGAACGTCACCGCGGCCGCACAGGACGCGGTCGACCAGCTTTCAGACACCACCGAAGAGCGACTGGTGTCGTCCGCCGACAACTGACTTATCACATCTGCCGACTGAGTTTCGAATATGTATCTCGTCGCCTACGACGGTTCCCAGTTGGCGAATGCTGCCCTCTCGCGAGCGGAGACGTTCGCTACGCAGACGGGTCAAGAGGTCCTCGCTGTCGCTGTCGTTCCCGACGATGCAGCGTACGCCGTCGAGGCGGGGTGGGTCCCGAAGAAAGAATCCTTCGACCGAAACGCCGTCGTCAGCGAACTCCACCGAACTGCGGTGAAGGTAGCGCCATCGGCGTCGTTCCGTTCGCTTTCGACCGGTCGGAATCCCGCACCAGGAAACATCGTCGCGAAACTCAAGGATGTCGCTCACGAGGAAAAGGCATCCATCGTATTCGTCGGCAGCGAGAATGCAGGGCGAGTCGTCGTTCCGCTCGTCAGCATCGGCGGGAACGTCGCGAGCGACGACGACTTCGACGTACACATCATCCGGCACGCGCCGCCGCACATCCGCAACCGATACCCCAAATCGGAGTTTTATCTCCCCTGACTCGCGTTCGAATCGCCCGACGTCGCCGCACCGCCCTTTCATGTGGTGTGGGAGCGAAATGTGCGTATGAAGAACATCAGATACGTCTACACGGTGGGGATGAAGCCAGAGGCAGTCGCCGAGCGATTAGCTGAAGCGTCCTCCGGCGTGCTCTCGCTCGCTGACGGGAGTCGGTCCTACGCGATTCCCGCCCACGTCCACCACGACGCCGAAGGTGAGCGACTCCTGTTTCGATTGACCGACGACGGCACGAGCAAGAAGTTCGAGTTCATCGAGGCGACCGATGAAGCGACGTTCGTCTGTTACGAAGACGCCGGAACGGACTCGTGGAGTATCTTCGCCCGCGGGCCGATTCGCGTCCTCCCGGACGACGAGCGTCCCGACGAAACGACTATCAACGAGATGTACGGCGGTGGCGTGCGCGTGTTCGACGAAGAGATAGACGACCTCGAAGTCCACATCGTCGAACTCGAACTCGACGAACTAACTGGGCGCGAGACGGCGCGATAACCTGCGTCGCGGTCGGCGTCACATCGTGCACGTGGTCGAACGTGTTCCCCCGGAACTATTCATCGTACCGCTGGCTCCGGTGTCGTGAAAATCGCCGATGGACATACGTCTCCACGCGCCCTTCAATCGAAGCGTGCACGAGCAGGCCACCGTCCCACGTGAGGAAGCCGACGAACGAGGCGACGTGCCGTGGCACGCCCTCGAATCCGAGGCGGTGCTCTCGAACCTCGACACCAGTCCGGACGGACTCGACAGCGAGGAGGCTGCACAGCGACTCGACGCGTACGGGCCGAATATACTGACAGAGGAGGATGGCATCTCGCCGCTTTCGCTTCTCGTCTCGCAGTTTACCGGACCGCTCATCCTCCTGTTGTTCGTGGCTGCCGGACTCTCACTTGCCGTCGGGGTCCTTCCGGGACGCGAACCGGGGTACACCGACGCAGTGCTCATTTTGCTTATCCTCCTCGGAAACGGCCTGTTCGGATTTATCCAAGACTACCGTGCGGAAAAAGCGCTCGCAGCGCTCAGAGAGATGTCGACGCCGGATGCGACCGTCCGGCGTGGTGGGACAGTACGCGAGATTTCTGCAGACGAGGTCGTTCCGGGAGATATCATCATTCTCGAAGCTGGTGACGCCGTTCCCGCGGACGCTCGAATTCTCAGCGCCGCCGACTGTCGGGCCGACGAATCGACGCTGACGGGGGAGAGCGTTCCGGTCGGGAAGGGACCAGACCCCGTCGATTCCGACGCGGCGTTGGCGGACCACCGGAGCGTCCTTCACGCGGGGACGACCGTCGTCCGCGGCCGAGCAGAGGCGGTCGTCGTCGCGACCGCGATGGGCACGGAACTCGGAACTATCGCCGACCAACTCGGGCAGGCACGCCAGCGCGAGACCCCGTTCGAAATCGAAGTCGACCGACTGGGTCGCCGCATCGGCATCGGTATCGTTGCTCTCATCCTCGTCATTGCTGCGATTCAACTGTTCGTCACCGCGACAGACCCCGTTACGGTCCTCCTCGTCGCCGTCACACTCGCCGTTGCCGCGGTTCCCGAAGGACTTCCGGCAGTGGTCACACTCACCCTCGCGTTGGGGTCGCGGACGCTTCTTAACCGGAACGCGCTCGTCCGCAACCTCTCTGTCGTCGAAAGCCTCGGCGCGGTGGACTTTATCGTCACCGACAAGACGGGAACGCTGACGGAAAATCGAATGACTGTCACGCGGGCGTGGCTCCCCGACGACCGGACAGTCGAACTCGACGACGACAACGGTCCGGAACTTGACCCTGCACTCTCAGCACTGCTTTCCTGTGGAACCCGCTGTAACGACGCGAAAAAACTCGACGATGGCAGTTATCGCGGCGACCCGACCGAAGTCGCCCTCGTGAGTGTCGCCGCCGAGTTCGGCGTCGACGACGATGATAAGGATGGTGGCGGCACTGGCGACCGACTCCACGAGGTGTCGTTTACGTCCGAACGGAAACGAATGACCATCGTCGTCGACGAATTTGACGCACCCGGCGACGGCCCGTTCGCGCTTATGAAAGGCGCACCGGAGGTAGTGCTTGACCGATGCGACCGCGTCCTCGTCGACGGGGCTATCGAACCGCTCGGAGACGAACTCCGGCAACGAATCGAGACAACGACGAGCGAGTTCGCAGACGACGCGCTCCGTGTGCTCGGGTTCGCCTACGCCCCCGACGCCGACCCGAACGCCGACGAATCGGCGCTCGAATCCGAGTTAGTCTTCCTCGGGTTACAGGGGATGACCTACCCGCCGCGGGACGGGGTCGCCGGAGCCGCCACCGACCGCCTGAACGCCGGAATCCACGTGACGATGGCAACCGGAGATACGCCGCAGACGGCCCGCGCAATCGCAACGGAGGTCGGTATCGACGCTTCATCCGTCCTCACCGGGACCGAGGTTGGAGGGTTGAGCGACGCCGAACTTCATCGCGCCATCGAGGAAACTCGCGTGTTCGCCCGCGTCTCACCCGAACACAAGGTCAGAATCCTCAGAGCGTTACAGGACGCTGGCTACACGGTTGCGATGACGGGTGACGGCGTCAACGACGCGCCCGCACTCGGAAACGCAGATGTCGGCATCGCAATGGGCGAGCGAGGGACACAGGTCGCACAGGGCGCGTCCGACGTGGTGCTCCGTGACGACAACTTCGTCACCATCCGCGACGCCATCGCAGAAGGTCGCGGCATCTTCGACAACATCCGCAAGTTCGTCAACTATCTTCTGTCGGCGAACACCGGCGAGGTGTTGGTGGTCTTCCTCGGAACGCTTCTCGGAGCGCTCCTATTTCCAGATGCGTTCAGCGCCGGTTCCGCGCTCGTCATCACACCCGTCGCGCTGCTTTGGATCAACCTCGTCACCGACGGATTCCCCGCGCTCGCACTCGGTGCGGACCCCAAGTCGGACGACGTGATGAACCGGCCGCCACGACCCCGACACGAGGGCGTCCTCGACAGATACACCGTCGCCTCGATTATCGGTATCGGCGTGGCACTCACCGGGACCGGATTAGGCGTGTTTTTCTACGCCCTCTCGGAGTCGGGAGACCTCGTTGTCGCACAGACGGTCCTGTTTACGTTCCTCGTAACCGCCGAGTTGGTCCGTACGCAGTCGGTTCGGCTCCGGTACCGGCTGTCGCCGTTCTCGAATCCGTGGCTCCTCGGCGCGGTCGGTCTGTCGCTCGCGCTCCACCTCATGCTCCTCTACACGCCGGTTTCGACGCTCTTCGGCGTGGTTCCGCTCGGACTCGAAGCGTGGGGGTGGATTGCTGGCGCGTTCGTCCCCTTCCTCGTTGCGAACCTGCTTCTCGTGTGGGTCAACGACCGAGTGTTCGACTCGTGACGGTCGACAACGACGATAGCAACTGGTCGCGGTAGAGGTAGCCGAGGACTGACGCCGCGAGGAGAATCGCCACGAGCACGGCCGTAAGAAATGGGTCGCCGTTGGCGGCCGCGGCCCCCGCAGAGTTCACGAGGAAGAATCCCGGTAGGCGACCGACCGCGGCCACGGCGACGATTCGACGGACGGGGATATCGGTGAGTCCGGCGGCAAAGCAGATCGCGTCGTCGGGAAGCCCCGGCACGAGAAAGACGAGAAAGAGCACGGCGAGACCGTGTTCGGCCATCGCGTTGTCGAAGGTGCTGAGCGCGTCGGTGGTGATGACTCGTTCGACGTACGGCCGGCCGAAGTGTCGTGCCAAGCCGATGGCGAGTGCCGTCCCGAAGACGATGCCGACCATGCTGTACAGCGTTCCCCACAACGCGCCGAAGAGGTAGCCGCTGGCGAACCCGAGTGCTTGTCCGGGAACCGGTGCGAAGAGAACCTGCACGACCTGCACCCCGATGAGCGCGAGCGGAGCTAGCGGACCGAATCCGAGGAGCCACGCTCGCAGTGCTCGGGGGTCGGCAAGGAACGGAAACTGCTCGATGAGGAACGAGCCACCGAGGATGGCGACGACAACGAGCACGGCCGCAAGCAGAACCGTTCGCCAGCGGTCGGTTGCGGATTCGAAGAGCGCGGGGACACGAAGCACGGCTTATTCGTCGGTCGCCGCAGAGAAAAACCCAGCCACGAGAGTATTTTTGTGCCGAGCGTGCGTAATGATAACTCATGCCAGAAACTATCCGCGTCGCGGTCGATGGGTCCCCGCTATCGAAGCGAGCCTTCGAGCAAGCGCTCTCCGATGCCGAATCGGAGGTCGTCGCACTGCACGTTATCGACCCGACAGACCCCGGGTACAGCACGCCATTCGACGTGGATGTGAGTCTCGAACCACTCCACGGGACGGACGAGTGGTACGAGCGAGCGGACGAACTCGCCAGCGAGGTGTTCGAAGAACTCACCGAACTCGCCGAGGGAAGCGGCCTCGAAGTCCAAACAGAGACGCTCCGTGGCGAACCCGCGCGGGCCATCATCAGATACGCCGACGAGAACGATGTTGATGCAATCTACGTCGGTGGCCACGGACGCTCCGACGTGGCGGACCCCCTCTTCGGGAGCGTTGCCGAACTGATTGTGAGTCGTTCCCCCGTCAACGTAATGGTTGTTCGGTAAACAGGTATCGGTCGAGTTCAGTTACCTCGTGAACTACTCCGAGGTCAAATCAAAGGAAATCAGATTTCCTGTCCCAGCAAATCGCTGAACGATTTGCGAGACCTCGAAGCATTCACCTTGATTATCTGTCTGATTGCCCCAATTCCCGGTGTTCGGGAAGGATTCCGCCGGCTTATGTGTTACACTGTCGTAGACTAGCACGGGTGGTCAGAGATGCAAACTAACGAAACCCGGAAAGCCGAACTGTGGATTCGGCCGATTCGTGATGGTCTCGGCGAAGAGCATCAGTCGCTCGTGGTGCGGTTAGAGCGCCTCATCAACGAAGGTCTCCTCGACGATATGTGTATTCGAACGTGGGACCACGACGTGGATGTCGAGTCAGATGTCGCACCGACGAAGCGTGATGCGCTCATCCGGGAGCGCCTCGCCGAGTGTGAGCAGTGGGCCCAAACCGAAGATGTCGACCTGCCGTCTATCGAAGAACACGCGACAGTCGGCTCCGGCCGGATGGGACCCTCACACGACACGGTGGTGCTACCACAGACGCTGGTCGTACTATTCCGCGGCGAAGAGATAGAAGCAGTCTATCCGTACGAACGAGACGGGCAGAAGAAGACGGTCGCCGACTGGGTCGAGGATGCAGAGTCCTTCCTCGGCATCGACAACGAACAGGTCGAGGTGTGAGCGTCACGCTCGGGGAGGGCTCGGCGGTCGAAGTGGAGACAGAGAAAAGAGAGAACGCGTTACTGCTCGGACAAGCAGTCCGAGCCAAGCGTAGTCGAGACGAGTTGGTCAATCCCGCGTCGAAGGCGCTCGGAGGTCGATTGCGGTGAGATACCAAGTTCGTCGGCGAGGTCTGAGAGTGCCACGTTCCTGGGAACGTCGAAATACCCCTGCTCTGCTGCGAGCATGAGTACGCGTCGTTGTTTGTCACTCAATCCGTATCGCGCCGAATCGCCACTGTCGCCGCGGTAGATTCGATGAACGGACATCTCGAGACCCATCTCCCGACAGAGCTCCCGGTACTGAATCAGTGCGTCGCGGTCGGGGAACCGCATTCTCGTATGAACGCCGTCGGAAGTGACCGTCACGTTGAGGCGTGAGGCACCGACTTCGATATCGTTGGGATAGATGACTACCTCTGCGTCCTCCGAGACCTGCACTCGATACAGACGTCGGTCCGAAAGCGACTCCATCAGCTCCGGGTCGGTGACGGTCTCATCGCTCTCCATCGCGGCTTCGAAGGTATCGAAGTCACCTCCACAGGCCCACAAGAAGAGCACCGGTCGTTCGGGGTCGGTTGCGATTGCCTGTTCGACCTCGAGTCGCATCGCAGGAGCACGCTCGATAGCGGCGGCCAGTGGGAGGTCTGGACTTCGAATGATGAAATCCGCGATACAACTCATTGTTCGGGGCTACGTGGCGGGTGGTGTAAAACCCCGTACATTAGGTTCGCCGAATAGGAGGACCGAATGAATGGGCCCGGGCAAGGCCCAAAACGTTGTCAGAGGCACGCCCACTGGCACGACAATTGTCGTTCGGGATTGTGGGCGCTTGAGGTTATTCGCCCGAGGTACCTATACATGCGCCCTGACCTATCAGGGCATTATATGTCGCCAACGAAGCGTTACCCTTACTCGCGGTCACGCAGTGGTGGTGATATGAACGTCCCCTGCGTCCGTGTCCCCCGTGAATCTGGGGAGGCGACGCGCCGGCACCTCGCCGATGCCGATTTGCTGGACCACGACCACGAGATAACCGTCTCTGAGGGGAACCTCTACATCCCCATCGTCGATGCTGACGCAGTCCCGAGCGAGTTCGAAGTTGTCGACTACGAGCCGCCGAGCCGAGAGACCCAGACGACACCCACCGACGTACTCGGATTCGAACCGTCGTACGAACGACTCGGCGATATCGTCATCCTCGACGAAGACGACCCGGACCGCGCCCGCGAAATCGCCGACGCAATCGTCGAATCCGACCTCAAGGCGGACACTGTCGTCAACCGCGCCTCGAAAATCAAAGGGGAACTCCGCATCCGCGACTGGGATGTACTTGTCGGCGAGTCGACAGAGACGGTCCACCGCGAGTACGGACACGAGTTCCACCTCGACATCGATACGGTGTACTTC
>NZ_JBZRPK010000364.1:0-3597 GCF_058382125.1 Haloferax sp. s1 | reverse complement strand
GCGTTCCTTCGCACCGGCGTGGGCGAGCCCCCGTGCCTCCTCGAGGTTCTCTTCGACCGGCGGAGAATCGACGCGGCCGGTCGCCAACTTCGTGATGCAGTCCGAGCAGTACGGCATGCGCCCGCGGGCGATAGGCAGAATGCCGACGACGCCGTCCAAGACGGGTTCGACGCCGGGTCCGGGAGTCGGACACTCGCCGTTGGGGACGGCGGTGGGCACGTCGTCCCAGTGGAGAATCTGGGCGTCGATGTCCTCCTCGCGGAAGTCGTCACCCTGTGCGAGCGCCATACAGCCGGTGACGATGAGGTCGGCCGTCTCCTGTTCGAGTTCTTTGGCCCGACGGAGCATGTTCCGCTCCGTCTTCTCCACGACCGTACAGGAGTTCATGATGGCGACGTCGGCTTCCTCGGGGCCATCGACGCGGTAGTGTCCCGCGTCTCGGAGCGCACTCTCGATGGCGCGGCTCTCGCCGCGGTTCGAGGTACAGCCGTACGTCTCGATGTGGTATCGGGCCATTCGGTTACTCCACATATCGGGTCCGCGGGCAAAAGAGGCGCGGTCTCGGACGCTCGCGCCCACAAGAAACACATCAATTAATCGTGATTCGATAGCGGACGCTACGCAGCTGGCCGCGTTGCGAGACGTGCAGTAGAAAAAGACGAGACGACTATTCTTCCGGTGCTCCGGAGACGATTTCGACGCCCGACGACGCGCCGATACGCTCTGCACCGGCTTCGAACATCGCCAGCGCCTCGTCGTACGACCCGACGCCGCCGGAGGCCTTCACGGGCAGATACTCGGCCATGAGTTCCACGTCTTCGACCGTGGCACCACCATCGGCGAAGCCGGTCGAGGTCTTGACGAACGCGGCATCGGCCTCGGCGGCCGCCTCGCAGGCGCGGTGCTTCTCTTCGTCGGTGAGAAGCGCCGTCTCGATGATGACCTTCACCGGGATGGGAACGGCGGCGACGACTTCTGAGATGTCCTCGGTGACAGCCTCGTCGTCTCCGGCTTTGAGTCGGCCGATGTTGATGACCATGTCCAGTTCGTCGGCACCGGCTTCCCACGTGTCGACCGCTTCTTCGCGCTTGGCGACGGTGGTATTCTGGCCGTGCGGGAAGCCGATGACCGTCGCGAGCAGCACGTCGGGTGCGTACTCGCTCGCCTCGGCGACGTAGCACGGTGGAATGCAGGCGTTCATGCCCCACTCGTCGGCGTCGTCGAGGACGGATTCTACGTCAGCCATCGTCGTCTCGGGACCGAGTACCGTGTGGTCGATACGGGCGGCGAGGTCGTCGCGATTCATACCGGGAGGTGGCAACGCGGGCCTAAAGAACGTAAGGCTTTCACGCCGCCCCGTCGCGCCTCCTGCATGGCCATCCTCCCCGAAGGATTCGCGCTCCCCCCGCTGCCGTATCTCGTCGTCCTCGTCGCGGGACTCGTTGGTGTCGGCGTCGGACTGGTTCGAACGCGCCCGACCGTCTCGTCGGCGCACGTCCTCGCACTCGTCCCGTGGATGGTGACCGGGTCGGTGCTGCACGTCCTGTACGTGGTCGGACTGCTTCCGCCAGTCGTCGAACCGCTGGCCGGGACGCCATCGGTCTACGTCACGGTGGCAATCGTCGCCGGTGCGACGTGGCTCGTGCTCGATGCGGCCAGCGCTGCCTCGCCGCGAGCGCTTGCAGGTCCCGGACTCGTCGTCGCGGGCGGACTCGTCGCGGCGACCATCGCAGCAGGACTCCAGCGCGGGACGCTCGCCCTGTTTTGGCCGGGTATCGGTCTCGTCGTCTCACTCGTTATTAGCCCGATTGCGTGGCTGGTCGTCCAGCGGCTTTCCCCGGAGGCGGCCACAGCAGGCTCGCTCGGATTGCTCGCCATCTTCGGTCACACCCTCGACGCCGTCTCGACCGCCGTCGGCATCGACGTGCTCGGGTTCGGTGAGCGAACGCCGCTCTCGCAGGTCATCCTCGAAGTTGCCGCCGCGCTTCCGACCGCCGAAACGCTCGGTATCGGATGGCTCTTCGTGCTCGTGAAACTCGCCGTGGTGGGTCTCGTCGTGACGCTCCTCGCCGACTACGTCCGCGAGGAACCGACCGAAGGCGCGCTCCTCTTGGGCTTCGTCGCCGCCGTGGGTCTCGGACCGGGGGTTCACAATCTGCTGTTGTTCGCGATTGCCGGTGCGTAACGTCTCATAACCAGTCTTCTTTCGTCGGTGCTGTGCGACCGTTCCACATCGCTGAGACACGGGCATCGTGAAGTTCCAAACGACCGGGAAATATCGACCACCCGAGAAAGTTATCTGACAGGCGAACCCATTCATGAGGACGCATGTCCCGTGTCATCTGCGCCGGCCACGTGAACTGGGACGTCACCCTCCGCGTGGACGCACTCCCCGACCCAGACGGTGAGGCGACCGTCGAGTCACGTGTCGGCGCTGGCGGCGGAAGCGCCGCCAACGTTGCCAGCGGTCTCGTCGGCCTGGGCGTTCCGTCGTCACTTCTCGGGAGCGTCGGCGACGACGAACACGGCCACGCCGCCGTCGCCGAACTCGCCTCGAAAGGGGTCGACTGCCGGTACGTCGAACGTGTCGACCACGGCCCGACGACCGTCAAGTACGTCGTCGTCGACGCCGCGGGCGAGGTGTTCGTCCTCGGGTCTCCCGGCGTCAACGAGGCGTTCGAGGCGTCGAATTTGCCAGCCGAATCGCTGGCCGCCGCCGACCACCTCCACTTGACGAGTCAGGCACCAGCGACGGCCGCCGCGCTCGCCCGCCGAGCCACCGAAGTCGGGACGACGGTCAGTTTCGACCCCGGGCGGCGCATCGGCGACCGGGGCTACACCGACGCGCTTCGACAGGTCGATTTCGTCTTCCTCAACGACCGCGAGGCCGCGACCGCACTCGGTGAAGCCAGCGCGAACGACAGCAACGCCGCCACGAACGGAAGCGCAGTCGCCAAGGTACTCGAACAGACCACACTCGTCCTCAAACACGGGCCGAACGGTGCAGAAGTTCGAGACGACGGTGAGCAACACGTCCATCCGGGATATCCCATCGACGCCGTGGACACGACCGGTGCGGGCGATGCGTTCGCTTCGGGTTTCATCGCCGCCCGAATCGAGGGAACATCCTACGAGCGGGCACTTACCATCGCAAACGCGTGCGGCGCGCTGACCGCGGCCGAACCCGGTGCGCGAACACAACTGAGTTGGCAGCGACTAGACGACCTTATCGACGGCTAAACCGCTTTCGTCGACGACTAAATCAGTTTTATCGACGGCTGAATCACGTTCATCGACGACTAAGCCGCCGCTCTATCGATGGCTGTGTCGTCTATCGTCTCGTCATTCTCGCTACATTCCGTGCCGACACGCCGACCCGACCAATTTTATCCTCACCCGTCTTCCCTGGGAACGATGCTGGAGCACATGTCGGCCGTCATCGCCGCCCTCGGAGTCGTTCCGAGCCTCGGCGCACTCGCCGGGCGATTGGCACTCGGTGCCGTCGTCGGCGTCGCGGCCGCGATTGTGATGGATATCCCGATGTGGCGACAGGACGAGGGTTTTACCCCCGCCTACCTCGCTGCGTCGGTGCTTCGT
>NZ_JBZRPK010000365.1:0-3654 GCF_058382125.1 Haloferax sp. s1 | reverse complement strand
GAAATCCCCGGAATCGCCTTGACCGGCCGCCCTACGACCTGCCGCACCTTCCCGAGGAACTGGTACCCCGTGTGGTCCGGGTCGCCCATCAACACCGCCGTCCCGCGGACGCCGGAGCTAACGCGCTTGGCGAACTCGTTGAGGGCGTCCGCTTCGTCCGCGTACCCGCAGGTGAGCAGGTCCGCGTCGGTCTCGTCGGCGACGAAATCGACGACAGTCTGGAAGCCGACGACGACGTCCGCTTCTTTGATAGCCCGTAGGCCACGCGGCGTCAGGTACTCTAGATTTCCGGGGCCAATGCCGACCCCGTACACCGGATTGTCGGTCTCGTCGAGTTCCGATTCGGGTGCAGCGGCTGCGAAGCCCGCCGGGTCCGGCCCGACGTTGAGGTCGTACGGGTCGTCCTCACTCATGAGCGGTCAGGTCCACCTCGCCGTCGCGCACGTCGCTTGCAACGTGGATTAGTTCGTTCGTGAGTGCTGCTGCGAGGCCGCTTCCACCACGCTTCCCGACGTTCGTCACGGCGGGGATGTCGTACTCGTCCGCAATTTCGCGGATACGCTTGCGACTCTCCTCGGCCTTGACGAAGCCGACTGGCGTCGCGACGATAGCTGCCGGGCGGGTTCCGTTCTCGATGCAGTCGGCGAGCGCCAGCGCGCCGGTCGGCGCGTTACCGACGACGGCGATTGCACCTTCGTAGACGCCCTGCTTGTCCAGTTCGAGCACCGAGGCCGCGGTCCGGGTCATACCGGTCTCGGCGGCGAGTTCGGCTCCGTTGCCGATGGCCTTTTTGACGGGGCAGTCGTGGCCGCGACCGGTGATGCCCGCTTTCACCATCGTGATATCGGTCACGATAGGCTGTTCGTCGAGGACGGCCCGCGCACCGGAGACGACGGGGTTGTTCTGGCAGCGGATGAGGTGCTGGAACTCGATATCGCCGGTCGAGTGAACCGCCTTCTGTCGAAGCCGGTCGTTCAGCGTCTCGTCGGGGACGAACGTCCGGACGATGTCCATGCTCGTCTCCGCGATATCCATCGCTTCTTGCGTCGTTGCGCCGAGGTCCGCGTATGCTTCGTTTTCAGTCATTTTGGGTTTGGGTGTGGGTCTGCGTTACCGCGTTGGTCGTGTTCGATTCGAGGTCGCCCTCGACGGAGAGGTTGATGTCCTGCAACTGTTCGCTCACGTCGTCGGAGGCGTCCCACAGGCCGCGGTCGATGGCTTCGAGGAAGGTCGCCGTGATGCTTTCGAGCGCCCACGGGTTCACGTCGCGCATCCCCTCCTGTCGGTCCTCGTCGAAGGCGTAGGCCTCGGCGAGTTGTTCCCAGAGCGCGTCGCTGACGACGCCGGTCGTCGCGTCCCAGCCGAGTGCGACGTCGACCGTGGTCGAGAGGTCACCAGCGCCCTTGTAGCCGTGTTCCTCCATGCTGTCGAGCCAGTCGGGGTTGAGGACGCGGGCCCGCATCGTCTTGCGAACCTTCTCCTCGTTGGTGTAAATTTGGACGTTGTCCGGGTCGCTGGAGTCACCGACGTAGGACGCGGGGTCGCTCCCGGAGATTTCGCCGACGGCCGAGACGAACCCGCCGTGGAACGCGTACCAGTCCGACGAGTCGAACTCGTCCTGCTCGGCGGTGTCTTCGATTTTCACTGTCGCTTCGACGCCGCTCAGGCGTCGTTCGAACGCCTCGTGCGCTTCGGTCACGCGGCCGCGACTGCCGAGGGCGTAGCCGCCCCACTGGACGTACACGTCGGCGAGGTCGCTGCGGTCGTCCCAGTTACCCTCGTCGACCGCTTTGTTCGTCCCGGCACCGTAGCCGCCGGGCGTCGTCGTAAAGACGCGGTGCTTGGCCAACTTTTCGGCGTCGCTGGCGTCGACACCATCGTCTTCTAACTCCTCGGCTTCCTCCTCGACGTGCTTTTTCACGTAGTTCATGTCGTGCGGTTCGTCGAGTTCGACCACGGCATCGACGGCGTCGTTGATGACGCTCGCCGCCTGCGGGAAGGCGTCGCGGAAGAGTCCCGACACGCGCGTCGTCACGTCGACTCGTGGCCGACCGAGTTCGTCGAGCGGAACCGGTTCCACGTCGTCGATGCGGCCCGCGTCGGTCCAGACCGGTTCGACGCCCATGAACGCGAGCACCTGCGCGATGGTCTCGCCGCGAGTCCGAATCGTCGGTGTTCCCCACGCTACGACGCCGAACTCTTCGGGGTACTCCTCGTGTTCGTCGTAGTGACGTTCGAGGACGCCATCTGCAACGCGCTTCCCAACGTCCCACGCCGGTTTCGCGGGCACTTTTCGGGGGTCGAGCGTGTAGAAGTTCCGCCCGGTCGGGAGTAGGTCCACGCCGCCGCGGGTCGGTGCGCCGCTGCCGCCCGGTTGGACGTACTCGCCATTGAGTGCGTCCGCGGTCTGCGGAATCTCGTCGGCAGCAGCATCGACTCGCGGGGCCGCCTCCTCGCAGATGAACGCCAGCACTTCTCGGAGGTCGTCGTGCGCGCCGCGCTTCGCCCGTGCATCACCCAGTTGGTCGATATCGACGACGAGCAGGTTCATGTTCACCTCGTCGTCCGGGTCGGCTTCGACCTCCGATTCGGGCACGTCGAAGTCGTGTTCCGCGAGGGTTTCGACCAGTTCGACGCACTGGTCGTAGACATGGTCGGACGCCTCCGAGAGGTACATCCCGAGGTCGTCGTCGTAGGTTCCCGGTTCGTCACGCATTCGGTCGTAATCGACGCCCATGACGCCAGCGACGCTTCCACGTAGACTCGGCGTATCGGCGTTCGGAAGGCGCGTGAGGGCGACGAGGTACTCCACGAGACGGTCGCTTTCCGGTGGTTCGCTCATCGTGTGGAGACCCATCCGGATTTGCGTCGTCTTGATGTCGGTCAGATACTCGTGGATTCGCTCGACGAGCGCGTCGAAATCGACGTTTTCCCCGTCGCGAATATCGTCGGCGTCGGCGACGCCGTCGAGGTCTTCGAACCCGAGTTCGACTGCGAGGTTGAGGTTGTCGACCGCCTCCAGGACGAGGTCACGGAGGTGTTCGCCGCTGTCGGGTCGCGCCTCGTCCATGCCCGCCTCGCGGTACTCTCGGGCGAGTTCTTCGAGGTCCGAGAGGTCGTCGTACGTCCCGGCGGTTCGCATGACGGGCGTCAGGTAATCGACGATGGCCGCGTACGACCGGCGCTTGGCCTGCGTGCCCTCACCGGGGTTGTTGATGATGTACGGGTAGACGTTCGGCAGGTCGGCGACCAACTGGTCCGGCGCGCTCTCGGCGTTCAGGCCGACGGTCTTGCCGGGGAGCCATTCGAGACTGCCGTGCGTGCCGAGGTGGACGACGGCGTCGGCGTCGAACTCGTTTCGCAGCCACCCGTAGAAGGCGAGGTAGTCGTGCGGTGGCTGGAGGTCGGAATCGTGGTACACCTTCGAGGGGTCCATCCCGAACCCTCGCGGCGGTTGGACGGTCACGAGAACGTTTTCGAACTCGACACCCGGAATCGCGAAGGGCCGCTCCGGCGGTTCGCCCCACTCCTCGACGAGATTGTCTTGGAACCGCTCGTCCGTCTCCTCGAACCACTCGCCGTACTGTTCGGACGAAACCACGTCGACGCTTAAGTCCCGAACGTCCTCGGGCGCGACCCAGCGGTCGTCCAGCG
>NZ_JBZRPK010000686.1:0-15499 GCF_058382125.1 Haloferax sp. s1 | reverse complement strand
GGTGATAGCTTCGGGGTCGTCGTGCTGGAAGATAGACCGGCCCATCGAGACACCGGCGGCACCGGCGTCCATCGTCCCGCGGACCATCTCGACCGTCTCGCGGTCGGTACCGCGACTGCCGCCAGCGATGACGACGGGCAGGCGCGTGGCCTCGACGACGCGACTGAACGTGTCCGCATCGCCGGTGTAGGCCGTCTTCACCACGTCGGCACCGACTTCCTCGGCGAGTCGGACGGCGTGTGCGAGTGCTTCCGGGTCCTGTTCGTCGATTCCGGGGCCGCGCGCGTAGGACATCGCGAGAACGGGGACGCCGAAGTCGGCGGCGCGAGAACAGAGATTTGCGAGTTGCGTCATCTGGTCGGGTTCGTAGTCCGACCCGACGTTGATGTGGAACGAGACGGCGTCGGCACCGACGCGAAGCGCGTCTTCGACGGTGCCGGTGAGCCGTTTGTCGTTTTCGTCCGGGCCGATTACCGTCGAGCCATTTACGTGGACGATGTAGCCTTTGCCGTTTTTATTCGGGTGGACGCGAGGTGCTGTCCCCTTGTGTGTGAGGACGGCGTCCGCGCCACCACGTGTGATGCCGTCGATTGTCGATTCGATGTCCACGAGGCCTTTGACCGGGCCGAGCGTGATTCCGTGGTCCATCGGGACGACGAGGTATCGTCCGTCTGTGGAGATGCGTTCGAGTCGTGCAGAGATGCCAACGTCAGTGTTCATGTATGAGAAAGGGTGACAGAGCAGTTATGTGCGTTCCGAATGCGGTGGGCGTTGCGAAGCACCCGAGAGTGCGCCTTCTTTAAGTTCGCGGGCGAGCGTTTCGAGGCGGTCAGCGACCGTTCCCGGGTCGTCACCGTCCTCATGGCCCGCGGCCACGATATCGACGAGCGCGCTCCCGACGATAATACCGTCAGCACCGCTTCGGACGATTCGTTCGGCGTGGTCACCGCTACTGATTCCGAACCCGACTGCCTTGGGCACGTCGTATTCGCTCAGGCGGGCGAGCGACGAATCAGTCTGGTCGGAGACGCTCGTCTGCGCGCCGGTCGTGCCGAGTCGCGCCTGGACGTAGACGTATCCAGAGACCTGCTGCATGATGCGTTCGAGACGCTCGCCGCGGGTCGTCGGCGCGACGATAAACACGAGGTCGAGACCGAACTCGTCGCACGCCTCGCGGAGCGGGTCGGACTCTTCGGCGGGCAGGTCGGGAACGACGAATCCCTCGATGCCGACGTCGGCCGCCTTCTCGACGAACGGGCGCGGGCCGGAGTTATCACCGTAGCGGTAGATGAGGTTGTAGTAGGTCATACAGACGAGCGGCACCGACACGTCGAGGTCTTCGACGAACTCGAAGAATCGCGTCGGCGTCATGCCGCTTTCGAGCGAGCGAACGACCGCGTTCTGGATGGTCGGCCCCTCCGCGACGGGTTCGGAGAAGGGCAAGCCGAGTTCGATAATATCCGCGCCGCCGCGTTCGAGCGCCTCCACGTATTCGAGGGAGGACTCGTAATCCGGGTCGCCGGCGGCGAGATACGGAATGAACGCCGGGCCGTCGGCGAAGGCGTCTTCGAGCGACATTACAGTCCCCCCGTGAACTCGTCCATGTTCGGCGCGATATCGATGTCGCGCTCGTAGGTCTCCTCGATGGCCGATTCGAGGTCCTTGTCGCCGCGGCCGGAGACGTTGACGACGACGAACTCGCCGAGGTCGTCGGCCTCTTCGTCGCTGTCTGCGGGAGCATCGGGACCTGCGACCTGTTCGAGGTAACCGAAGGCGTGGGCCGTCTCCAACGCGGGAATGATGCCCTCCAACTGGGAGAGACGGTGGAATGCGGTCAGGGCTTCATCGTCGTCGACGTTGACGGCGGTGACGCGACCGGTATCGACGAGGTGTGCGAGTTCCGGGCCGACACCCGCGTAGTCGAGACCCGACGAGACCGAATGCGACTCCATAATCTGGCCGTCGCGGTCCTGCAAGAGGAGGGTTCGAGCGCCGTGGAGGCTTCCTTCTCTGCCGGTCGTGAGCGAGGCCGAATTAGGGGCGACACCCGCTTCTTCGTCGACTTCGAGCGTCGAACCGCCGGCTTCGACGGCGTAGAGGCTGGTTTCATCATCCTCCACGAACTCGGCGAACGCGCCCATCGTGTTCGACCCGCCGCCAGCGCACGCGATGACGGCGTCAGGGAGTCGACCCATCTGTTCGTGGGCTTGCGTCCGCGCTTCCTCGGAGATGACCGCCTGGAAGTCCCGAACCATGCTCGGGAAGGGGTGCGGGCCGACCACGGAGCCGATGACGTAGTGCGTGTCTTCGACGTTGGTCGCCCAGTCGCGCATCGTCTCGGAGATGGCTTCCTTGAGCGTGCCGCGACCGACGGTAACCGGATTGACTTCCGAGCCGTTGAGTTTCATCCGGAAGACGTTGGGTCGCTGTCGGTTGATGTCGCGTTTGCCCATGTAGATTTCGCAGGGGATGTCGAGGTGCGCGCAAGCCATCGCCGTGGCAGTACCATGCTGCCCCGCGCCCGTCTCTGCGATGATTCGTTCCTTGCCCATGTACTTCGCGAGCAAGACCTGCCCGAGGGCGTTGTTGAGTTTGTGTGCGCCGCCGTGGACGAGGTCTTCTCGCTTGAGGTAGACCTCGCGGCCGTACCGCTTCGAGAGACGGTCGGCGCGCTGGAGAGGCGTCGGTCGTCCGCCGAAGTCCCGCAATCGTGCGCGGAAGTCGTCCATGAAGCCGTCTTCGTTGTTCAGGACGTACCGCTCGTACGCATCGTTCAGTTCCTCGATGGCCGGCATCAAGGCCTCGGGAACGTACTGTCCGCCGTAGTCGCCGAATTTGCCGTCTACACTCATTGTGTTGTTAGATTTTCAGTATTCTGTCGCACGTCGCCGTCCATGATGGCGGTCCCGACGAGGAGGGCGTCGGCACCGGCCTCGCGCATCCGCCGAACGTCGTCGGTCGTCTTCACGCCACTCTCCGCGACGAGAAGCACGTCGTCGGGAGCTTCAGGTGCGAGTTCCTCGAACGTTCCGAGGTCGACTTCAAGCTTCCCGAGGTCACGATTGTTGACGCCGATAATATCTGCGCCTGCCGCGAGCGCCGCGGTGAGTTCTTCACGCGTGTGCACCTCGACGAGCGGTTGGAACCCGCGGTTGCGGGCCGCCGCAACGAGGTCTGGGAGGTCTTCACCAACGAACCGCGCGATAAGGAGAATAAGGTCCGACTCGACCGCGTCGAGTTGTTCCTCGCGCAAGATGAAATCCTTCCGTAGTACGGGCACGTCGACAGCCTCGCGGATACGTCGAAGCGACTCCGTTGACCCGCCGAAGCGTTCAGGTTCGGTGAGCACCGACAACGCTGTCGCGCCGCCGCCGACCATCTCGCGGGCCAGTTCGACTGGGTCGTCGTCTCGGACACCGTCCGTCGTCGGACTCGTGGGCTTCACTTCGGCGATGACCGGAACCCGACCGGCATCCGCTGTCGCGGCCACGGCGTCCGGAAACGGCCGCGAGTCGACCGAAAGACGTGTGTCGCCGCCCGGTCGCTCCCGTGCGGCATCCAGAATGGCGCGCACTTCGGGTGCTAATCCGCCTCCACTAGCGTTCATTACTGTACACTGACGGACTCATTTGTACATAAGGTTTGCGTCGGCGGGGACACTCACCGTCTCTCGCGTACGCGCGAGTGGCAGAATGCTGAGCGTGCGATTGATGAGAAGAACGGCAGTCGCCGCCGGAAGGGTCAAGCGTCCGGCGAGGGGACGCGAACATATGGATATCTCCGGAATCTACGCACGTGAATCGTCGACGCTCGGCCGACCCGTTCAGATTGGCGTTGCTGGCGGGAAAGTCATCAGCGTCTCGTTTCCGGACTCACTCCCGGCAGACACCGAGTCGGAGCACAACTATCTCGACACAGTCCTCGATGCCATCGACGGCGCGGAAGTCGACTTGAGCGCCGTTCCGATTGGGCTGACCGTCTCTACCGACCAGCGCAGCGTGTTGGAGGCGCTTCGTAACGTCCCGCGTGGGGATACTGTCGACGTCTCACTACTCGTCCGTATGGCGGGGTTAGACCCAGAGGACGACGACTCAGAGCGTATCGTTCGGGACGCGCTCGCCTCGAACCCGGTGCCAGTCGTCGTCCCCGACCACCGGGTGAGAGATGGACCGAGTGCCGCCCCAGACGAAGTTGTCGAGGCGCTCCGTCGGTCAGAAGGACTCTAAGAACGTTAGAACGGACCTAACTAAGGACGATTCAGAACGGTCTAGAACGTCAGAACGGCATCGCGTCGGTCTGCCGCCGGAGTGAGAGGTAGCCGAACAGTCCGGCGAGAAGAAACAGCGTACTCGCCAGTTGGACCGACTGCATCCCGGTCACTATCTCGGCAAATTGGGCGAGTCCAGCGATAATGAATCCGCCGCCGGCGACGTATCGTAACTGACTGTCGACCGGAATACGGAGTGTAACGACACCGAGAAGAATCGCTGTGACACCGAAAGCGGCATCAGCTGCGAGTTGGAGCGTCGGGTTTCCCGTGACGAGAGATGCGACGACGAGCGCGATATAACCAATCAACCCCGCTTGCGTCAGTCGCTTCGTGTCGATGTCCATACTGGCTACGCGGGACGCGGGCACTTGAACACATCCCCACGTCGGGAACCCAACGTCAGCGACGGAGTTGCCTGTAGTCGGCCGTCACCAGTCAAACACTTCGTGGCCCACGAACTCCAGCGCGTTCACGAGGTAGTGAGCGACGATAACGACGAGCAGACTCCCGGTGAGGACGAACGCCGCCGCGAGCACGAATCCGAGCAGTCCAGTCACGATGATTCCGAGTCGACCCTGTGCGCCGTGGCCGAGGCCGAACGTCACCGACGAGAGGGATGCCATGAGCCACGGCGACACGTCGAATCCGGCCGCAACGGCACCGATGAGCGCCCCTCGAAACAGAAATTCTTCGAATCCCGCGATGAGTGGGAGGGCAACGGCGAACAACAGCACCCAACCCACCAACGACCGGGGAGTCAACGACTCCCGGAGTTCCTCGTCAGGGACGAGGCCGAACTGCTTGCTGACGGATGAACCCACTCGGTTCACCACGTAGAGGGTGACACCGAGTGCGACGCCGAGACCGATTTTCGTCGGGACGTCGGCGAGCGAGAGTCCGAGCGCGCCGGGCGGAATCTCGGCGTACCACGCGCCGAGACCGAGGAAGCCGCCCAGAAGCGCCTGCGAGATGGCGACGTTGGCGAGGAGGAGATGCGGCGGGTAGTCCGTCGGCGTCGACGCGAACTCTGATATCGCCGACCCAGAGACGGGTGGTTCGCTGGGCGAGGCGAGGTCATGTGCGTCTGTTGCGGTTGCTGTCTCCGCTGCAACTGGTGTTTCTGCCGTATCGCCCGTCCTCTCTGTGTCTGGTATCTCCGCCGTCTCTGTCGTCCCTGCCGTCTCTGTCGTCTCTGTCGTCTCCGCCCTGTTTACTGCGTCTGTCGTCGCGTGAGCGTCAGCAGCGGCCCGCAAACTAGCGTCGGTCTGAATGTCGGCGGTAACCCGTGACCTCTCGTCTCCCTCGCTCGGAGACGGAGCAGGTTCGTCGGGTGCTGTCGCTCGGGCGTCGGAGCCGTCGAAAGAAGTCGAATCGGCACCGTCTCCGTGGGGAATCCCCCGTGAAAGATGTGCGAGAGAAAGCAGGACGGCGAGCACGAAGCCGGTGATACCAGCGAACGCCGCCCAATCAGTCATTCCGCGTTACTGCGGGCTGGGGCTGGACGGCCCGACGCCCTTGCTCTTGTTGAGGGCAGAGCCGGTGATGCTCTTGAGCCGGTCGACGAGTGAGTCCTTCTCGGGTTCGCCTTCGAGCGCGACGTCGAGAACCTCGCTGATGTGCGAGACGGGGATGATATCGACCATCTCCTTGTACTCGTCTTCGATCATCACGTCCTGCTCGTTGGCGGCAGGGATGATGACCGTCTCACAGCCAGCCTTCGCGGCGGCTTCGATCTTGTGCGTGACACCGCCGACGGGGAGTACGTCACCGCGCACCGACAGCGAACCGGTCATGGCGACCGACTGGTCGATGGGGATGTCCTCCAGCGCGGAGATGACGGCGGTCGCGACCGTGATGGACGCGGAGTCGCCGTCGACACCTTGCTGGCCGGTCTGGACGAACTGCACGTGCACGTCCATCTCCGAGAGGTCCTGGTTGGAGAACTTCTTGATGATGGCCGAGACGTTCTGGACGGACTCTTCGGCCATCTCCTTGAGCTGCCCGGTGGCGATAACCTGGCCGGGACCCTGCGAGGGCGTGACTTCGGCCATCACGGGGAGCATGATACCGGAGTCCTCGCCCATGACGGCGAGACCGTTGACGCGGCCGGTGACGAAGCCGTCGTTGACCGAGAGTTCGTAGTCCTTGCGGCGCTGGATGTACTGGTCCGCGATCTGCTGCTCGATGGAGCGCGCACGGCGCTTGGCCTGCAGCACGTGGTCGCGGGTCGTGAGTTCCGCGTTCTCGCCGCGGGCGATGTCGCCTGCGACGCGAACGAGTCCACCGAGGTCACGGAATTCGAGGGTGAGGTGACCTTTGCGGCCAGCACGGCGGCGGGCTTCGAGGATGATTTCCTCGACCGCTTGTTCGGTGAACGCGGGCAGTCGGCCGTCGTTGCTGACCTCCTGTGCCACGAAACGCGCGTACTTGCGGCGCATCTCGGGGGTGTCCTCGATGGTGTCGTCCATGTAGACCTCGTACCCGTAGCCCTTGATACGAGAGCGGAGTGCGGGGTGCATGTTCTCCATCGCGTCGAGGTTCCCGGCGGCAATCATGATGAAGTCCGTCGGGACGGGGTCGGTCTGGACCATCGCGCCCGAAGAGCGCTCGGACTGACCCGTAATGCCGAACTCGCCTTCCTGAATGGCCGTCATCAGGTGCTGTTGGCTGCGCACGTCGAGAGTGTTAATCTCGTCGACGAACAAGACGCCCTTGTTCGCCTTGTGGATGGCACCCGGCTCGACGCGGTCGTGACTCGGCGTTTCCATGCCACCGGACTGGAACGGGTCGTGGCGAACGTCGCCGAGGAGTGCACCTGCGTGGGCACCCGTGGCGTCCTGGAAGGGCGCTGCCTTCTGGTCGGCGTTGTTCACGATAAGGTTCGGAATCATCGCGTCGCTTCCGCGAGAGCCGTAGCGGAATGCGAGGTAGATGATACCTGCCGCGAGAATGCCGAGGAGAACCTGCGGAGGGGACGCGATGATGAGCGAGTAGCCCAACACGACCGCGATGATAATCCACATGAGGAACGAGCGCATCTGGTTGCGCTTGCGTGCCTCTTCTTTGTGTGCCTCGACAATCTGGTCACCCTTCCCTGCAGGGACTGTGCGGACCTTGGGTTGGTTACCGTCGTCGGGATTGTGGTAGACGAGAACGTCTTGAAGCTCCTCGCGCGGAAGCAGTTCGGACATCGCTTTCGCGAGCATCGACTTCCCCGTCCCGGGGGAGCCAATCATCATGACGTGGCGGCGCTGTTTGGCCGCCTTCATGATAACGTCGCGAGCGTGCTCCTGTCCGATCACTTGGTCGACGAGCCGATCTGGGACGGAAATCTCGTCGGTCGTCTCGATTTGGAGACCACCGAGGAGGTCATCTTCGTCCACGTTGTCGGCCACGTCGGCCTCAATCTCGACGTCGCTCCCGAGGTCGTCGATAGTCTTCTTGTCGACCTCTTCGGCCTCCTCGTGCTGGAAGTCCTGCCCGCTATCGATACCCTCGTCAGAGGGCATCTCGTCGGGGGAGTCCTCCCGCTCGTGGAGGCTGTCGTCGGTGTTCGTATCGTTACTCATAGAACTGTCGTCGCTACTTCTAACGTAGGCCCTGCAACTAATATACTTTCTCCCCATTTGCATACGGCGCACCTTGCCGAATAATCGCGTTTCGACCGCCCTACCACCAGAATACCAGAATCCAACTAACTCGGCGTATTTATAAGTAATCCGGACTAACGCCCGACCAATGCGGGGGTTCTATATCGGCCGTTTCCAGCCCTATCACAACGGTCACCACCAGATGGTCGAAGAGATTGCCTCCGAGGTCGACGAACTCGTCCTCGGTATCGGGTCCGCTGGCGACTCGCACTCGCCACGAAATCCCTTCACTGCGGGCGAACGAATCATGATGGTCGACAAGGCCGTCTCGAATTTCGATATCACGACCTACGCGGTCCCCATCGAAGACCTCGACCGGAACTCGGTGTGGGTCAGCCACGTCCAGTCGATGTCGCCGACGTTCGACGTGGCGTATTCGAACAATCCGCTCGTCATCCAACTGTTCAAAGAGGCGGGCGTCGAGGTTCGGCAGTCGCCGATGTTTAATCGCGAGGTACTCGAAGGGACCGAGGTCCGCCAGCGCATGATCGAAGACCGCGACTGGGAGTCGCTCGTCCCCGACGAAGTCGCCGACGTGGTTCGGGAAATCGGCGGTATCGAGCGCCTCCAGCGCGTCGCCGCCTCGGACCGGTCGGAGTGCGTGGCAGACAACGACGACGACGCGAACCCCTGTTGAGATGATTACGCTCGCGTCCGACTTCGGGATGGCGTACCCCGCGGCGATGAAAGGCGTCATTCTCTCGCGGACCGATGCCCGCCTCGTCGACGTGGCCCACGACCTCCCGCGGCAGGACGTTCGCGCCGCGGCATTCTGGCTCCGCGAGACGCTTCCGTACTTCCCACCCGCGGTCCACCTCGTCGTCGTCGACCCCGGCGTCGGCACCGACCGGCGAGCCATCGCACTCCGGGTCGGCGAGCACGTCCTCGTCGGCCCCGACAACGGTGTGCTTCGACCACCAGCGCGTCGTATTATCGAGAAATCAGACGAGGATGCACGTATCGAAGCCTACGAGATTCGCGTCTCTGACCCCGATTCGACGACGTTCCACGGACGAGACGTGTTTGCCCCCGCAGCGGCGGACGCACACAAGACGGGTGCTTCGAATCTCGATTCTATCGACCGGTTTGCGCCCGTCGCTACCGACTCGCTCACCGACCTTCGATTCCCCACGCCCGACGTCGCGAGGGACGGAACCGAAGCGACTGGCGAAGTGCTCGTCGTCGACGACTTCGGCAACTGCATCACGAACGTCCCCGGCGATTTCGTCCGCGGCAGCGAACGTATCGCGGTCGACGGCGAGTCCGTCCCTATCGGTCACACCTTCGAGGCCGTCCCGCGCGGTGACAGACTCGTCACCGTCGGGAGTCACGGCAACGTCGAGTGCGACGTGAACCACGGCCGCGGCGACGAGGCGTTTGGTCTCGCGCCCGGAGACACCGTCAGACTCCAATTCGACTGATGGTCGCAGCAGACATCGACCCCTTTGCGGTCATGAACGTCGTGGGGTTACTCGCGTTTGCCGTCGCCGGGGCGCTCAAAGCCGCAGACGCCGGTCTCGACGTATTCGGCGTGTCGGTCCTCGGTATCGTCACGGCGCTCGGCGGCGGGACGACCCGCGATATCCTCGTCGACAAACTACCCGCCTCGCTCGCGGCGATGTGGGACATGAGCGTCGCGGTCGTCGGCGTCGGACTCGCCATCGTCCTCATTCGCTCGATGGGCGGCCGCGTTCGCGACCACCCGGCGTTCTTAACATCGGACGCAATCGGCCTCTCGGCGTTCGCGGCGACCGGCGCGCTCAACACATCGGTAAATATTTTTGGCGGCTGAGACAAGTCCGGTAATAATGTGTACTTCTGCCTCCATGCGCATGCCGCTCATGCCTACAGGGTCCTGGATACCATCCTGTCCGTCAACGACGAATTCTTGTGGTATTACATGGATGATTTGTTGGTCGGTGGGCAGCATAATGCGCTGGCAATCTTCGAGCAGGCGTTCAACATCATCTACCGTAATTTCATTATCACGGTTGTTAATGGTAATCACGCCCTTGCTGCGCATGCTGCGGATATGGTCGCCGGCAATACCTACATTTACCGAGTTGACTTCAATACCCGAAGCCAGTTGTGCTTGCTCTACGGCTGTTTGTATGGCATTGACAGTTTTATCAATATTCACTACCACGCCGCGATTCAGGCCATCGCTGGGTGCTTTGCCCACACCCAGAATATGGATTCTATCCTGCGCGTCGATTGAGGCCACAATTGCACATACCTTGGTAGTGCCAATATCCAGACCAACGACAATTCTATCTTCTTGTTCTTCCATAATGTTATCCACGTACTATTGTGATTAATTTAGTCATCATGTCATGCTGAACCCGATGTGTCGGGACAAGCTTTGTTTCAACATCTTAGTTCGTTTAATGACTTGTTAGATCCTCAAACGAGTTCAGAATGACACTGTAGTTTGTATTTGAATTCTTGTTTTAATTTTCACGCGTAACAATCTGACCTTCAAACCTCAGGTCAATTGAACGCATTTTTTCAATTCCTTTTTGTTTGATGACTTCACCGTAAAATGCTTCCCAATTGCGAAGTCGGTTATTAAAATTTCCTTTCCCAAAAATCAGTTTTACACCATTTTGATTCGTCAGAGCTACAATGCCCTCATCCGATGAAGACCAGGCGATTTCACTTATGGTAGCATCAGCTACATCATTGCTGCGAACAGCCGTTAGAAAATCAGAAACGGTTTTAAAAGCTTTGTTTTGCAGCGTATCCTGCATTGGGGTAGCGCTAAATCCATAAAGGATTGGGACATCAACCGTTTTCCCCGGTGCAATAGGTAGTTTGATTCCTTCAGAGTCGACATAAATTTTCTTCTTATTATCTATCAATAGCGCAGCAGGCTGACGTTCTGTTATCCGGATGTTGATAGTCCCGTTCGGGGATATACTGATGTCAGCCTGTTTGACATACGGCAACTTCTCAAATCGATTTCTGATTTCCCCAAAATTCATGCTGTCGGGATTCATACCCGTTGGAACTTCTACCAGTTGCAGATCTTGTGTTGACACAAAATGATTACCCTCAAACTGTACACTCTGTACTTTCATCGTTGAGTCCCAGTAAAGTCCGGCCATAACTGCTAATCCAAGAACAAGTATGGCACCGGCAATCCAAGGCCAGGCGTTTTTGCTGTTTTGGGATTCGTTATGTTTCTCGTTTTCAGTCATTTATTAAACTTTATCTCATCCTAAAATCCTTTCAGGATCTATTTTCAATTAGTTTGTTACAGCAGATGCTGAAATAAGTCAGCATAACACATAATTATTGTTTCAGTTTTGATATTCCTGCTTCCAATGCTTCTGTAAATTGTTCGCCGTATTTGTAAATGTCACCGGCTCCCATGGTAATAACTACATCACCCGGTTCTATAATATCCTTTAATTTTACCGGTAGGTCGTTTTTGTCTGCCACATAATGAACTTTTTGATGCCCGTACTCTTTGGCTACATCAGCAATGAGTTTGCCGGTGACACCTTCAATGGGTTCTTCACGGGATGGATATACATCAGTAATAACGCAGACTTCAGCATCGAAAAATGAGAGTCCAAATTCCTTGTAAAGTTCTTGGGTACGCGAGTACAGGTGTGGCTGAAAAACGGCTACAATACGACGATCTTTCCATCCTTGTCGTGCGGCATCAAGCGTAGCTTGTACTTCTGTTGGATGATGGGCATAATCGTCAATCACCATTATGCCATCTTTTTCCGCCTTCAGTTGGAAACGTCGGAATACTCCTTCAAATCGTTCCAGTCCGGATTTTATATCTTCGAAGTTGATATCAAGTTCAAGACCAACTGCTACGGCCGCTAATGCATTTTTCACATTGTGTTCCCCGGGAGCCTGAAGATTAATATCACCGAGTTCTTTTCCTTCTTTAACAACTGTAAATCTGCTGTTAAAGTGATTAACCTCAATATCGACAGCCCGAATTTTAGCTTGGGGCGTCAGTCCGTAAGTAATAGTTCTTCGTTCGATTTCCGGGATAATACTGCGTACGTTTGGATCATCCAGACAAAGGACCACAGCACCGTAAAACGGAACTTTGTTGGCAAATTCGATAAATGCTTCTTTGACATCTTCGAGGCTATCATAAATATCCAGATGCTCGGCCTCGATGTTAGTGATAACACTTAAACTTGGAGTAAGTCGTAAAAACGTTCGGTCAAATTCATCCGCTTCAACTACAATGATATCGCCCTTACCGACTACGGCATTGGTTTTTGAAAAACTGTGTACTTTGCCGCCTACCATGATGGTTGGATCAAAACTCCCATCCTGAATAACATGTCCAATCATGGTTGTAGTGGTTGTTTTACCATGCGTTCCGGCCACACCTACGCCGTATTTCATACGCATGAGCTCGGCCAGCATTTCGGCGCGTTTAATTACTGGGATTCCCTCTTCGATAGCGGTACTGGTTTCAATATTTTCTTCAGCTTTAACCGCGCTGGTGTACACAACCACATCGGCTCCTTCAATATTTTTAGCATTGTGACCAATGGAGATTTCGGCACCCAGTTCTTGGAGTCGTTCAATGGTTTCACCCATATTGGCATCCGAACCGGTAATGTGATATCCCTTTTGAAGCAATATCTCGGCCATGCCGCTCATACCGATGCCGCCGATCCCAACCATATGGATATGGCGGGTTCTTCCAAAAATCGGTTGTGTTTGTATTTGCTTACTCATTATATATTCACTTTATCTCGAACATGTCATGCTGAACTTGTTTCAGAATCTATTAAGTAGGACCATTTAGATCCTGAAATAAATTCAGGATGACACTAATTTTGCTTTTCCTTTGTGATTAATTTTAGTGATTCGGTTGCTATTTCTTGGGCGGCATTGGGTCGCGATAAGTTTTTAGCCGCTTTACTCATTTCTTTAAGTCGCTGTTCATCATCAATAATTTCTTTAACTATATTTGCCAAGCTACTTTCCAAATCGTCATCAGTCACCAATTTCGCAGCTCCTTCATCAACCATAGATCGAGCATTTTTAGTCTGATGATCACCGGCAACATTGGGCGATGGTACGAGAATGCTCGGCTTGCCGGTTAAAGCAAGTTCTGAGCAGGAGAGAGCTCCTGCTCGACTTATTACCAGATCTGCCGCGATATAAGCTGCCGGCATATCATGGATAAAATCTTTAAGTCGTAAGTTTTCAAAGTTTTGTGGTTTTACATCTTTGCGGAGTTTGTCATAGTAGCGCTTTCCGCATTGCCAGATAATTTGAAGACCTGAATCGTTATGCAGCGTTTCAATATGTTTCTGCATAGCTTGGTTAATCTTTTTTGCTCCACCGCTTCCACCGAGTATCAACAGTGTCTTTTTATCGCTGCTAAAGTCAAATGCTTGTAATGCCTCTTTGCGGTTGGCCTGACTTAGTGATTTTCTGGTGGGATTCCCCGTCAATTGAGTTTTTTCTTCCGGAAAGTGTTTTTCGGCATCATCAAAAGCGGTAAAAATAAGCGCTGCACTTTTACCCAGTATACGGTTAGTCACTCCCGGAAAACTATTTTGCTCCTGGATAATAAGAGGAATGTCCATTTTGGTTGCCACCCAACCCACGGGTCCGGCAACGTATCCTCCGCATGAAATGACTACATCCGGATTAAATTTTTTGATGATAACAAAGCTTTGAACAATACTTGTTGCCAGTTTTACAGGGAATAACAGGTTCTTAAGGGTAAATCGACGGTGGAATCCACTAATCCAGATGCTGGTAATATTATATCCGGCTTTGGATACAGTGTCCCATTCCATATGATTTTTCGTACCGGTAAAAAGAATTTCAGTATCGGCAGAGGACTCCCGCAACGCATCTGCAATGGCGATGGCCGGGTATACATGGCCACCAGTACCTCCGGCTGCTATGAGTACTTTTCTTTTGTCCATAGCAGCGGAGTCTGGTCTGTCCTGTGATGATATGTTCTTTGTTACAGCACTATGCATAAAACACTGCTTTTTTACTGCTGTCGTATTTCGAAATATTCATAAGAATGCCAATCATAATTCCAGCAAAAAGAATATTGGTCCCACCATAACTCACAAAGGGCATAGGCAGCCCTGTAACCGGAAGTAACCCGCTGGCTACGCCGGCATTAATAAATCCGTAAAGCACAATCGTAAGGGTACATCCAACGGCAATAAGCATTCCCATAATATCGGGCGCATTTTTAGCGATTTTTGCAATGCCGCGAAATAGGATGACTGTAAATATCAGTATGACGAGTCCTGAGCCTAATAGTCCATACTCTTCTGCGATGATAGCAAAGATGAAATCATTGTAAGGTGCCGGAAGGAAATTACGCTGGGTGCTTTTGCCAATACCTACGCCCAATAGTTCGCCCTGTGCAATAGCAATATGGGCCTGTTGGGCCTGGTATCCTTGTTCGGTGTTAAATTTGGTACTATTTATTTCTACAACTTGATCCACGTACTGATCGATACGACTCTGCCGCTCAGGAGATTGCCATATTAAAACACCGCCCCCCATAACGCCAATTAGTATCAGCGTACTAAGCTGCATCATGCTAATACGTCCGACAAACATGACCAACAGTGACAAGGAAAACAGCAAGGCAGCGCTGCTAAAGTCTTCGATCCCGATAAGGCCACAAGTGATAACTACCCAAAACATGATGGGTAGGAACGCACGTTTAAAATCTTTTATGTATTCCTGTTTTTGCTCCAATAGCACAGAAATGTGAATGAGCAATGCCGGTATTGCAAATGATGTCGGCTGAAATGAAACACCGCCAATACTTAGTGATCGTTTGGCACCAAATACCTCATTGCCAAATACCATGACGGCAATTAACAGGATCCAGCTAAAGACTACGCCCAAGCGGCTGAATCTAGCCAAGATGTGATAGTCAATTTTCGAAACAATGAGCATGGCCAGAAAAGCGATGCCCACTTTTACAGTATGATCAACTACAAGGCTACCGGCTGTAGTATGTTTGGTTTCGGCAAAAAAGGCAATAGATGAATACACAGCCAGAACACCAAATATCATCAATAGAATTACTGATACCAGCAAGATACGGTCGCTCCCTTGCTTGGGCGTATCAATGTCATCCGGACTGGTGCCCAGTATGGATGATATATTTTTATTTGGCGTTGTGTATAGCATAATTTTTGTTTTCAGTCTTCAGCTTTCAGCTATCTGACAAACTGTGGATAGCTGAAAACTCAAGGCTGAGTTGTTAAAGTCGATTTACTGCTTTTTTGAATTCATTGCCTCGGTGTTCATAATTGTCGTACATATCAAAAGAGGAGCATGCCGGGCTTAGCAAAACAACTTCACCCCGCTTGGCTACCTCCTTGGCCGATCGTACGGCGTTATTCATATCCTTAGCAGTTTTAAAATTGGGAACTATCGATTTTAGCTGCTCTTCAATCATCGGTTGAGCTTCGCCTATGGCAATAATTGTGTGGACTTTTTCCTGGATTTGATTGACTAACTCTGAGTAATCATTTCCCTTATCACGTCCGCCCAGGATGATGGTCATAGGAACATCACAACTGTCGAGGGCATACCA
>NZ_JBZRPK010000366.1:0-3672 GCF_058382125.1 Haloferax sp. s1 | reverse complement strand
GGGGTGGGGCGGGCGATGAGGCGCGGTTGGTCGGTGTCGGTTCGGTTGAACAGGCCGTAGAGCGTTTTGAGCTGCGTTTCTTCGCTTCCCGACCCCGACGCGGCGGCGAGCGCGCGCAGTTCGGAATCAACCTCGGCGATGGTCAAGCCGTCTTGGCCGCCAGCCCCGAAAGCGGCAAGGCCGCGTTGGCCGCCGAAATCGTAGCTTGCGGCGACTGCACCGATTTCGCCGCGGTCGGCGAGGCGGTCTTCTACGTCGTCGGCGGAGACGTTCGGTCCGGCGGCGCGGGCAATCGCCTCGTGGCAGAGCCGGGGGCCGATATCGAGGGTAGTCGAATCCCACGCCGGGAACACGCGACCTTGAACGAAGCGAGCGACCGTCGAGAGGTCGTCGTCCGCGTCGCGAAACAGGTCCGAAAGGAGCGAGACGACGGCGAGGTCCGCACTCTCGGCTTCAATCTCGGCGGCGCGGGCTGCGAACTCGGCGAACTCCATCGACGCAGACTATCGCCGCCCGGAGCAAAAGCGTCTCGACAGTCGTCGGGGATGTGATTCGCTGTCGAACGACTGTCTTGCCGGGACGTTCAAGGGTCTCGATGTTTGAACCTCGGGTATGAGCGACGACCTCGCAGAGCGCGTCGAAGACGTGCTCGCGGTCGACGCGGCCGAGTTCGAAGCGCAAGCAAACGCCGACGCCGAGGCGCTCAAGCGCGAACTGCGTGAGGGGACCTTCGACAACCATCAGTCAATCGTCGGCTTGGAGTACGAGTTTTACGCCGTCTCCGACGGCCGGTGGTCCGCGAGCGAAGACGACGTCCACGCGCTCATGCGAGTTCCGAGGCGACTGCTCGGACTCATGGGCTTCGAAAAGGAGTTGGGACTCCACAACGCCGAGATGACGACGAGTCCGCAACCGCTGAACGCCCACGGGCTTCGCGCACAGGAGTCCGAGGTTCGCGCCCGTCTCGACGCCGCGCTCGACTGCGCCGCCGCTGAGGGGATGCGACTCGTCTCCGACGGAATGTGGAGCATCCCGCCCGCCGGAGAAAGCGCCAGCGAATACCTCACCGACTCCGTCACCGACGGCGGCGTCCGACTCGCGACGAACATGAGCAATTCGGTCCGGTATCACGCGATGGCGAACGGTCCGACGGCTCCGTCGTCGTTCACCCTCGAAGCACCTCACGTCTCCCTCGAAGCGGACACCGTGATGCCGGAGGCGCTTATCACGTCGATTCAACCGCACTATCAGGTGCCGCACGCGGTGGACCTGCCGCACTTCTTTAACTACGCGCTCCGCATCGCCGGGCCGCTCTTAGCTCTCGGTGTCAACTCGCCGTTCTTCCCGGCCGACCTCTACGACGACGATGTGACGACGGCGGAGATACTCGACGATGGCTGGGACGAACACCGAATCGCCGTCTTCGAATCGGTGCTCAACTCCGGCGACCACGAGAAGGTCATGTTCCCCCGCGACCTCGACACCGTCGAAGACGCCGTCGACCGCGTCGTTTCGGACTCGACGATGGTTCCCATGTCCGTCGAGCGTGGCGACCGATTCGACGACGCGTTCGCCACGCTGCGCCGCAAACACGGCACCTACTGGCGCTGGGTCCGCCCGGTGTTCGACGGCGCGTCTCGCTCCTCGGCGAACGCCCGAATCGAGTTCCGCCCCATCGCGGGACAGCCAACCGTCCGCGACTCCGTGGCATTCCAAGCCGCCTTCGCGGGACTCATGGAGCGACTCCCTCGACAGGACCACCCCGCTATCGACATCGACTGGCAAACCGCGGAGGAGAATTTCTACACCGCGATGCGAGAGGGTCCACACGGCGACATCTATTGGCTCGACGCCGACGGCAACGAGGTGTCGGGTGCGGAACTCTACGAGGACTTGCTCGTCCACGCCCGCGACGGCCTTCGACTCGCAGGGTGTTCGAAAGAAGAGGCGAACTACTACCTCGAACCGCTTCGCAAGCGGGTCGAAACGGGGGTTACGCCGGCCGATTGGAAGCGCGCCCGCGTCGAGGACGTGCTCGCCGACGGTGCTGACTTCGAGACGGCGCTCCGGACGATGCAACGCGAGTACGTCGAACACCAGTCCGAAACGCTCCTCGAAGGGGAATTCGCGGACTGGTTCTAACGGGACCGGACCCGAACGAGCCTCGCGGGTCTCCCTCCCAACATTTTGTCGAAGAAACAACTATTGAGTCGCCCGACCAAGGCGCGGTATGGTCACCCGTCGAACGAAAGCGCTCGTGCAACTCGGCCTCTCGATTCTCGCGTCGCTCTGGATGCTCCTGCTCCGGAAGATACGTCAGGACAGCGAGGACGAACAGCACGCGCCCGCTCGCTTGTCTCTCGTTGGACTCGTCGCGGGAGGGGTCCGCGGGGTCGGCCACCTGTGGGCGAACGACCGCGATTTCTGGCAGATTCGGACGAGTCGGCGTCGTCGTTTTCTCGCCAGCCTCGTGACGACGACCGTCGATGTTCGGCTGTCGTCCCGTAGCGAATCATTCAACGACAGTTTCGCGCTCGGACACCTCCTCGGCGCGACCGTCTACCGAGCCTGGTTCGGACTCCTTCGGCCGCTCCCGGAAGCAGACGGCTGAGAAGCGATTGCAGCCGACTGGGAAGCGGCCAGAAGCGGTGAGCCGCGTCGAAAACGACGAGAGGCGATTGAAACGCGAGTCCCGCGGGTACGCGACCGGCGGAAACGAAGAGAAACCGCGTACGGCCTTATTCGAAGTCGAGGCCTTCGAAGTTTTCGTGGCGCTGGATGTCGACGCCGTCTTCGGTGACGACGGCGATGTTGATGCCGTTACCCGACGCGAGGTCACGCTCGACTGCGGAGCGAATCGCCTTCGTAGCGACCTCTCTGGCCTCGTCGATGCTCAGGTCCTCCGAGAACTCCTGTTCGAGCACACCGAGGGCGTACTGGCTGCCGGAACCGGTGACGGTGTACTCCTCTTCGAGGATGGAGCCCGCAGGGTCGATGCTGTAGATGTGTGCACCCTCGTCGTCGACGCCGCCGAGGATGGGCTGGACGATGTAGAAGCCACCCGAGCGGAGGAAGTTACCGACGAGCGTCGAGAGTGCCTGCATGCTCATGTCCTCGCCGCGGCGGGATTCGTAGAGTCGAACCTCCGCGCGGAGCGAGCTGATGAGCGACTGGGCCGCGGAGACCGACCCCGCAATGGTCAGTGCGCCTCGCGGGTGAATCTCTTCGACCTTCTGGACGTCCTTCGAGGAGACCATGTGGCCGAGGCTTGCGCGCATGTCAGTTGCAAGGACGACGCCTTCGTCCGTCTTGATACCGACCGTGGTCGTTCCGGTCTTCGTCTCTTTGTCACCGAGCGAGTCGGCTCGACGCTCGGCGTGCGGGAACTCGCCGAGTTCGGGACCGAACACGTTCGAGTGGTCGCCGTTGAGTGAGTCGAGACGGCTAGAGAACTCGTCGTGAGTCGGGGTACGCATTGTCTGCGATTACACTTCGGCGCTGATAAATGCAACCCTTCACCTCGCCGTTGCCGGTGATATACTGTCTGACGCCCGCTATCGGCGGCGCCGCTCTCGGAGCGGAGTCGACAAATACAGCGGTGTGGCCCGGGTTAGCGGGTCGCAGCGCGCTCGTAGGCAGTTCCGGTTGTTTCCACGAGTCGGTGGATTGGGA
>NZ_JBZRPK010000367.1:0-3680 GCF_058382125.1 Haloferax sp. s1 | reverse complement strand
CGCCCGCTTCGACTCCGTCTCGTCGTCCGGGTGTGGCTGGTCGGACTCGTAACGCCGCTCCCCTACGTCACGCTCTCCGCCTTCCTCGAACTGCGGGTGAATGCGCTCGGTATCGCCCTCGCGTGGGTCGGGGGTGTCGGACTTGGGACCGTGGCGGCCTACCCGCCGCTGTGGAGGCGAGCGGAGTCGCGGTTACGAGTCGATTAGTATCCGACTACCCAAATCGTGTCGAATTAACGAACTATTATATCGAGCGACGGCGCAGCTGAGAACGTGAACTCCATCATCCGCGGTGCCTTCACCATCGTGGCCGCCGCTGTCGTCTCGTTTCCAGCGGCGTTCGTACTCGCCCCAGACCCGACGGGAACGCTTCCGATTGTTGCCGGCATCGTCTTGACCGGCGTGGTGTGTTTGTTGGTCTTCGCTGGAATGCGACTCGAACTGCTATAGCGCCGTCTTGTACGCTTCCAGCGTCTCTTCGATGTCCTCGTCGGTGTGGGCGTAGGAGACGAACTGCGATTCGAACTGGTTCGCGGTGAGGAAGACGCCTTGGTCTTTCATTTCCTGCCAGAAGACGCGCTCCCAGCGGTCGGTTTCGGCCTTCACCACGTCCGCGCCGTTCTTCGGGCAGTAGTCGTAGTTCGGGCACGCTTCGTGCTGCGTGCAGCCGTCTGCGCACTCGTCAGCGCGGTCGGCCGAGCCGTGGCGGGTGAAGACGGTCTTGAACATCGAGTCCGTGCCGACGACGGTGTACTCGGGTGCCTGGTCTTCGAGGATGTCGGTGATGCCGCGCCGCAGTTTCTCGCCGAGGCGGTTGACGTGGTCGTACACGTCGTTTTCGGCGGCGTATTTCAGGTATTCGTGGCCCGCAGCGACCGTGACCGGGTGGCCCGAGAAGGTGCCAGACTGGAACACGTCGCCGCCGGGGGTGAACTGCTCTATGAGTTCGGCTTTGCCGCCGATTGCGCCGACGGGGAATCCGCCGCCGATAATCTTCCCGAAGGTCGTGATGTCCGGCGTGACGCCGAACTTCCCTTGGGCGCACTGGAGGCCACCGACGCGGAAGCCAGTGATGACCTCGTCGAAGATGAGAAGCGAGTCGTGTTCCTCGGTGATGTCGCGGAGGGTCTGGAGGTAGCCGTCGACCGGGTGGATGATGGCCGTGTTCGCGAGAATCGGCTCGGTCATGACAGCCGCGATGTCCTCGCCGTGTTCCTCGAACACCTCGCGAATCGCTTCCTCGTCGTTGAACGGGACGGGAAGGGTGTGTTCGGCGAACGAGGATGGGACGCCGCGGGTACTGGGTTGTACGTTGCCGGGTTCGCCCTCGACGAGCGTAGATTCCTGTGCGCCGTGGTAGCCGCCCTGCATGATGACGATTTTGTCGCGGCCGGTGGTTGCGCGGGCGAGTCGGACCGCCGAGACGGTCGCTTCCGTGCCGGAGTTGACGAATCGAATCATCTCGACCGAGGGGACGTGTCGCGCGACGAATTCGGCGTGCTCGACCTCGATTTCGGTCGGCGCGCCGTACATCGGCCCGGCCGCGGCGTGTTTCTGGACCGCCGCTTGGATGGGTTCGGGGATGTCGTGGCCGTAGAGGAGCGGCCCGTAGCCCAGCACGTAGTCGATGTAGCGGTTCCCGTCGGGGTCGATGACGTGCGCGCCGTCACCGCGCTCGACGAAGAACGGGTAGGGCTGTGTCGCCCGGACTGAGGAGTTCACGCCGCCGGCAAGCACCGATAACGCCCGGTCGTACAACGCTCGGGACTCGTCGTGTCTCATGCGCGCCGGTTCGAACCGTCGTGCCAAAGAGCTTACTGGGTCGCCCGCTCGGCGGTGCCGTCGATATCCCGAACCGACCCGACAAGCAACAATCCGACCGCGTCGTTCAGGGCGTGGATAGCCACGAGAACGACCACGTCGCGCACGAGCAGGTACATCACGGTTGTCAACAGCGCGGGAACCGCGATTCTGGCGACTGCGCCGCGGTCCCACCCGACCGCGTGGCTCGCCGTGAAGGCGACGAAGGAGACGCCCCCGGCGATAAGCGGACTTCCGGTCACGTCGAGCAATCGCTCGATGGCGTAGCCGTGAAATAGCACTTCTTCGGTGATTCCGGCCGTTGCGGCGACGAACAGTCGGTGTCGAATCGACAGCGACGTGAACTCCGACATGTCGTTTCCGAGACCGCCCACCTCGAAGCGGTCGAAGAGCGGCGCGGTCAGCGCATTCGCCGCGAAAAGGGCGAAGACGCTGCCGCCGACGACCGCGACGAACGAGAGCGGGTCGAGAGCACGTCCGGTCATCGACGACAGCTGTCGACCTTCGACGAGGATGACGTAACTACACAGGAGCGCGAACACCACCCACTTGTTCGCGTCGCTCACGAGGAGGTCCGTCCGGAGGTTGTCGGGTTCGGAGAGGTATCGGTCAGTGACCAGGCCGACGATGGACATTCCACCAAGGGCGACGACGAGGCCGCCGAGGATTTCGACATTCACCACGGGAGGGCACCGCTCATCGTCACGTCGCTTGGTGCGGAACGGAAAAATGGTTTCGCGTGGCTTCGGTGCTCACCATATTTACCGGTGAGCGCCGTCCCGGTGCCGTCGACACCGGTAAGAGACTACAACAGTCCTTATCAGACCGCGTCGCGTCCGGTCTTGCCGGTCCGAACCTGAATCGCGTTCTCGACGGGCAGGATGAATATCTTCCCGTCGCCCTTCTCACCCGTGTGGGCGGCGTCTGCGATGGCATCGGCAACGTCCTCGGCGGGTGTGTCGGCGACGACGCATTCGACTTTCACTTTCTGGTGGAGGTCGACGGTGTACTCTTCGCCGCGCCACTGGCTCTTTTTGGCCGGTTGCGACCCGCGCCCGGAGACGTTCGTCACCGTGAGCGAGGGCGCGCCAACCTCGGCGAGCGCCGTCTTCACGTCGGCGAGTTTGTCGGGGCGGATGATGGCCATGACGAGTTTGATACCGCCGTCGTTCGGCAGGTCAGCGTCACTCATGGCTTATTCGTCCTCCTGTGTCGTCATGAATCCATGCCCGTAGGGAATCCCGGAGCCGTCGGCGCGGATACCGGTGTCGGCGTCGGGCGAGCCGAATTCGGGGTAGGTGTCGACGCCGTGTTCGGCCGTGTCGAGTCCCTGACGCTCGTGGTCGGCGGAGACACGGACCTGTCCAATGGCGCGGAAGCCGCCGAAGATTGCCGTGGTGGCGACGAAGGTCCAGACGGCGATGACGCCGACGCCGACCACCTGCGGAACGGCGAGCGAGACGATGGACGCGCCTTCGTGCCAAACGGGGACGGCGAACACCGGGTACAGGAGCGTCCCGAGAACGCCCGCGGAGCCGTGAACGGGGAAGACCGCACACACGTCGTCGATGCGGAGGCGCTTTTCGACGAACTCGAAGACGATTGGAAGTTGTGCGCCGGCGAGAAGCCCGACGACGAGAGCGCCGGGCCAGACGATGTCGTCGGCGATGGCGGTGATGCCGACGAGTCCGGCGAGAACGACGATTGCGACGTAGAGAGTGTCGACCTTGCCGGTCTTGAAGAACGCGACGCCGCCAGCGCCGAGTGCGGCCGCGGCCATGCCGAGGGTGGTCACGAGGGCGACCCGGCCGTCGAAGGCGGAGGAGCCGGGGGGGACGCCGCCGTCACCGCACGCGGGG
>NZ_JBZRPK010000368.1:0-3682 GCF_058382125.1 Haloferax sp. s1 | reverse complement strand
CGGCTGAAGGTTCGCGCGGGGCCGCGCTGGCCACGAACTCGGCGGGTTGTTGTTGAGAATGCGCTTTTTGATGACTGCGTGGAGGTTCTGTCCGGCACCGCCCGCAACGGGGTTCTCCGTCACTTCGATGTCCGGGTACTCCTCTTTGAAGCCCTCGAAGAGCGCCTGGATGGCGGCACCACCGTCGCCGCCGGTCCACCAGTGCTGGACCTCGAGCGCGTTGTACTCAGTTCCCGAGTCGTCGCCTGACTGCTCGGTCGTCTCCGTCTCACCGGTTCCCTCCTCGGTGGTCTCAGTCGTCGAGTCGTCGCCACCGCCGGTACATCCGGCGAGAAGCGTCGCGGTTCCTGCACCGCCAGCGAGCTTGAGATACGTCCGTCGAGAGAGGTCGTCTGCGTCTGGTGTATCAGTCATGATTGATAGTCCGTGACAGGTTCACTCAAACGATTCAACACGGAATACTTAAATCTTCCTCATCGACAATTCATAATTGAGTAAATTTTTACGAATCAGGCCGTTTATTCATCGAAATCGGGGATCTGCATTGTTCTACAGCTGCAATTGATAATTATTCAGACATGAATGGCTCGCGGGGTTCGTGACACAGACGGACACGGACCAATGGATTTTACCTCATTCCACGACGACGCCCGAATCATGGGAGACGATGATTATCGAATCGAGCGGGACAGCCTCGGAGAAATGCACGTTCCTGTCGACGCCTACTGGGGCGCACAGACGCAGCGAGCAGTCGAGAACTTCCCCATCTCCGGTATCACGTTCGGTCGGCGCTTCGTCCGCGCGCTCGGCGTGGTGAAGAAGGCCGCCGCACAGGCGAACCGCGACCTCGGCATGATAGACGAGGATGTCGCCGAGGCCATCGTCGAGGCCGCAGACGAGGTTATCGCTGGCGAACTCGACGACCAGTTCCCGGTCGACGTCTTCCAGACCGGTTCGGGCACCTCGTCGAATATGAACGCGAACGAGGTCATCGCCAACCGCGCCGCCGAACTCATGGGCGAGGGTATCGGTGACCGCGTCGTGCACCCGAACGACCACGTCAACTTCGGCCAGTCCTCGAACGACGTGATTCCGACGGCCATGCACGTCTCCGCGCTCGAAGCCGTCGAGAAGGACCTCCTTCCCGCACTGGAGACGCTCGCCGAGTCCCTCGGCGACAAAGAAGACGAGTTCGACGACATCGTCAAGACCGGCCGCACGCACCTGCAGGACGCCACGCCGGTCCGTCTCGGTCAGGAGTTCGGCGGCTACCGCACACAGGTCGAAAAGGGCATCCGCCGCGTCGAGAACGTCCGCGAACACCTCGGCGAACTCGCACTCGGCGGCACCGCCGTCGGGACGGGTCTCAACACGCATCCCGAGTTCCCCGCGAAAGCCGCCGCGTACATGACCGAAGAGACCGGCGTCGAGTTCCGCGAGGCCGACAACCACTTCGAAGCGCAGGCTGCCCACGACGCGATGGCCGAGGCGCACGGCGCGCTCCGTACCGTCGCCGGCTCGCTCAACAAGATTGCCAACGACCTCCGCCTGCTCGCGTCCGGCCCGCGCAACGGGCTCGGTGAACTCGAACAGCCCGAAAACCAGCCCGGGTCATCCATCATGCCCGGCAAAATCAACCCGGTCGTCGCGGAAGCGGTCAACCAGGTCCACAAGCAGGTCGTCGGCAACGACGCTGCGGTCGCCGCAGGTGCCGCAGAAGGTCAAATCGACCTCAACCTCTACAAGCCCGTCCTCGCGCACAACTTCCTCGAATCGGCGAAGATGCTCACGAACGCTTCCGAAGTGTTCGCCGAGCGCTTCGTCGCCAAACTCGAAGCCAACGAGGACCACTGCGCGGAGCAGGTCGAACAGTCCATGGCGCTGGCGACGGCGCTCAACCCCGCAATCGGCTACGACAAGGCCTCGAAGGTCGCTAAGAAGGCACTCGCCGAAGACAAGACGGTCCGACAGGTCGCCGTCGACGAAGGCTACCTCACCGAGGACGAAGCCGACGAGGTTCTCGACCCCGAAAAGATGACCCATCGCGGTATCCTCGGCGACGACTGAAGGACAAAAGGTCTAGTTTTTGGTAGTTCCGCCGTTAGTACAGTGTCAGCGTAACGGGTCAAGCACGCAACTAGTTCGCTGATTTCGGTTTTTGACGAACGTTGGATTTACTCGATGTATGGTAGCAATCACAGTACCGCGTCGCCGTGACAGTTGTAACCGCGATGGATACACTCACGAAACCTCAAAAATCGGTATTTTGAAGCTTGATTTGAACAATTATACGAGTATGGCCGGACTGCAAGAGCAGCGGGTCCACGGACGAGACATGTTGGAATGTCGAGGTTGTGGAGCCGTATTTCCCGAGGGGCGGGCGACGACAGACGGGTGGACATACGTCTGTCCGGAGTGTGAAGAGGTAGAAGGGATTGGTCAAGGACTCCGACGATGCTGACTGCAGACTGAATCCTTTTTTACCTCCCCCGAACGCAGGGAGTACCAATGAGCGAGTACGAGTACGATTACGAGGACCTCGGTCTCGTCGCGGGGCTGGAGATTCACCAGCAGCTCGATACCGCGACGAAACTGTTCTGTGGGTGTCCCACGGAGCTCCGCGAGCCTGACGACGCGGCGCGGACGTTCACGCGCTTCCTGCACCCGACGAAGAGTGAACTGGGCGAACTCGACGAGGCGGCGCTCGAAGAGAGTCGCGTCGAACGCGAGTTCGAGTACCTCGCCTACGACACGACGTGTCTGGTCGAGGAAGACGACGAACCGCCGCACGGTCTCGACCACGAGGCGCGCACGGTAGCGATGCAAATCGCCGAACTGCTCGACATGAACGTCGTCGACCAGGCGCACGTCATGCGCAAACTCGTCATCGACGGGTCGAACACGTCCGGCTTCCAGCGCTCATCGCTTATCGCGCAGGAAGGCGAACTACAGACCAGCGACGGGCCAGTCTCCGTCGTCGACCTCATGCTCGAAGAGGAGTCCGCCCAGCGCATCGAAGAGCGCGACGACGGCGTCCTCTTCAGCCTCGACCGACTCGGCATCCCGCTCGTCGAAATCGGCACCGGACCGGACATCTCCTCGCCCGAACAAGCACGCGAAGCCGCCGAGACCATCGGCATGCTCCTGCGCTCGACCGGGAAGGTAAAGCGCGGACTCGGGACTATCCGACAGGACGTGAACGTCTCCATCGCGGACGGCGCGCGTGTCGAAATCAAGGGCGTGCAGGCACTCGACCAAATCGACGAAATCGTTCGCTTCGAGGTCGGCCGTCAGGCAGAACTCGTCGAAATCCGCGACGAACTCCAATCTCGCGACGCCTCAGTCGGCGACGTAACCGACGTGACCGACGTGTTCGAAGACAGCGACTCCGGCGTCATCAAGGGCGCACTCGACTCCGGCGGGAAGGTCATGGGCGTCCCGCTCTACGGCTTCGACGGTCTCGTCGGCCGCGAACTCCAGCCCGACCGCCGCCTCGGGACCGAGTTTTCGGACCACGCCAAGCGTCACGGCGCGGGCGGCATCTTCCATACGGACGAACTCCCAGCCTACGGCGTCACCGAGGACGAAGTCGACGCGCTCCGCGAGGCGGTCGGTGCCGGACCCGAGGACGCGGTTGCTATCGTCGCCGACGACCCCGAAACGGCCGACCTCTCCATCGAGG
>NZ_JBZRPK010000687.1:0-15568 GCF_058382125.1 Haloferax sp. s1 | reverse complement strand
GCCGGTGGGCGATTTCGAGCGCCTACAACGACGAAGAGGGTGTCGAAATCGAGGAGATGACGAAGAACGACCGCGACTTCGTCAAGGCGTTCGACGTGCCGGCGATTCAGAAGGCGGTCGACGCGGGCAACTACAAGAAGGTAAACGGGATTCCGGTCGTCGATGGGACGAAAGAAAGCTCACTCAACAAGGGCGACAACCCGATTGTCCGGTACGTCCCGACACCCAAGTCGCCACACTGTGTCGAAGTCGAGCCGAACGGCAAGTACGCGATGGTCGCCGGAAAGCTCTCGCCGACGGTGTCCATCATCGACATCGAAAAACTCGGCACGGCGTCCGACCCGAAAGATACCATCGTCGGCCAGCCGAAACTCGGTCTCGGCCCGCTTCACACCACCTACGACGGTCGTGGGCACGCGTACACGTCACTGTTCATCGACTCGCAGGTCGTCAAGTGGGACATCGAAACCGCGATTAACTCGCCGAAGAAGTCCGAAGACGCCATCCTCGGGAAGATAGACGTGCACTACAATCCCGGTCACATTCAGGCGATTCAGGCGATGTCGACCGAGCCGACCGGCGACTGGCTCGTCGTCCTGAACAAGCTCTCGAAAGACCGGTTCCTCCCGGTCGGGCCAATCTACCCCGACAACGACCAGCTCATCTACATCGGCAACGACAAGGACGACGAGACCGGTGGAATGGAACTCGTCTCGGACCACCCGGTGTACCCCGAACCGCACGACGCAATCTTCGCGGCGAAAGACAAGATTCAGCCGGCGAAGACGTGGGATGCCGCGGATTACGAGGGCGAAAAGGAGTACGTCAAAGAAAGCAACTCGCGCGTCGAACGCATCGACGAGGAAACCGTCGAGGTGTACACGTCGGTCAAGCGCAGTGAGTACGGACTCCGTGACTTCACGGTCAAAGAAGGCGACGAGGTCACGCTCACCGCCACGAACATTGAAGGAAGCCAAGACATCGTCCACGGACTCGCCATTCCCGAGCACAACGTGCACCTCGCACTCGCGCCGCAGGACACCCGCGAAGCCACGTTCACGGCTGATAAGCCTGGTGTGTACTGGATCTACTGTACGTACTTCTGCAGCGCGCTCCACCTCGAGATGCGCTCGCGGATGATTGTCGAACCGAGAACCTAGACGATGAACTACCGACCACCGAGTCTCGACGAGTTTACCCAGTTGCGCCGGGGGCTACCGGCGTTAGCGGCGCTGTTATTTGTCAGCGCCCTGCTGCTGCCGATGTGGTCGATTACGGTCCACGCCGCGCAGTACCCGAACGAGATACTTCACCTCGACCTGTTCGCGTATCCGCACATCCGCGGAGACTACGTCGAAATGGCCCGTCTCAACAAGTATATCGGGTTCTACTACCCGGACCCGGTGTACTGGCAACCGAATTACGAACCGAAGGCGGCCGCAGTCGACGTTCCCGAGTGGTCGCTCGGGCCGCTCGCGTTTCTGGTGGTCGCCGCGACGGGGCTGTTCGTATCCATTGCGCCAACCGTCGAGAAACTCAAGCGCGGACTGCGGTACCAACTCGCCGGGGCGATAACCGTGTTCACCGTGATGGTGGTCGATATCCAGTATCGACTCTACCAGACCGGCCACAGCCTCGACCCGGAAGCACCCGTGATAGGTGTCGACCCCTTCACCCCGCCGCTGTGGGGGAAATACGAGGTTGCGAACATCACCAGCTACTCCCGGTTCGGAACCGGTGCGTACCTGACGATTGTCGCCATCGGACTCCTGTTCGTGGCGTACTACTACCGCGACACCGACGCCACGCTCTCGACGCTCGTCGCATCGGGTCGACGGCGAATTGCAGGCGGAAGAACGTCGGCACCCGACGAGGCAAGAACGCAGGACGGAGAGCCGAACGTCCCAACAGACCAACAGTGAGAATTCCATGAACGCCACCATCACCCGATTGTTTGCGGTCGTCGCGAGTGTCATCCTCGTCGCTTCCGGTGTCGGCGTCGTTGTCGGGATGGCCACGACTCACGCGCAGACAGACAGGAACGTGGCGTTCGATGCGACGGTGCCAGACGAGTATTCGTTTGACCCACCCGCCAAGCGGGGGCGTGCAACCGTCGACGACGAGTCGTACGCGTCGCTGCAGGCCGCCGTCGATGCGGCGGAGTCGGGTGACCGAGTCCTGCTCCGGGGCGAATTTGACGAGCACGTCGTCGTCAGCACGGCGAACGTTACGCTCGTCAGCGAACCCGGATACGTCGCCCGAATCGATGGGAACGGAACCGGTGACGTGCTCACGCTCGACGGAGACGACATCACGCTCCGGCGCGTCTGGGTCCACAACTCCGGCTACGACACGTCCGAAAACGACGCCGGAATCTGGGTCAACGGGACGAACACGACGATTGCCGACAGTCGCGTCACCGCAGCAACCTTCGGCATCTGGCTCGACGGCGTCTCCGGTGCTCACATCGAGAACAACACCATCGTCGGACGCGAGTCGGTCGAACCGCGTTCGTATCGCGGAAACGGCATTCAAGTGTGGAAGACCGACGACGCGACGCTCGTCGACAACCGCATCACCGACACGCGAGACGGCATCTACTACTCGTGGGCGTCGGGCGTGACCGCGCGGAACAACACGATGTGGAACCTTCGATACGGCGTCCACTACATGTATTCGGACGACTGCGTCCTCGTGGACAACGTCGCCTTCGACAACGACGCCGGCTACGCCGTGATGCTCTCAGAGCGCATCCGAGTCATCCGTAACGTCGCAGTGAACAACACCGGGACGAGCGGTCACGGTATCCTCCTGAAGCGCATCGACCACTCGGTGGTCGACGGGAACGAGGTCGTCGGCAACGGAAACGGCCTGTACGTGTTCAATTCGGTCAACAACACGCTGACTAACAATCTCGTCCTCGAAAACCGGGTCGGCGCGTACTTCACCGCGGGAAGTTCGAGCCCGAACGTCTCGGAGAATGGTTTCATCAACAACGACGAGTCGGTCCGGGCACTCGTCGGCGAGCGCATGGCGTGGAACGGGAGCACACGCGGGAACTACTGGTCGGATGCGCGAGATTCGGATGTCGATGCCGACGGCGTCAACGATGTCCGGCACCGCCCCGCTGGACTCGTCGAACAGCTACTCTACGACCACCCGCAGGCTGCTGTATTCGCGTCGAGTCCGGCGTTCGACGCGCTCAGACTGGCCGAGAGCTCATTCCCGGTTATCGACGTTCCCGGAATCGTCGACCACCACCCGCTCTCGGAGCCACCACACGAACGTTGGAGACGATATTATGTACGCGATTGAGGTCACCGGTGTGAGAAAGGAGTATAGCGGCGTTACGGCACTCGACGGGCTTTCGCTCGCCGTCGAATCGGGGACGACCTTCGGTCTCCTCGGGACGAACGGGGCCGGAAAGTCGACGCTGTTCAAACTACTGGTCGGTCACATCCGACCGGACGACGGGACCGTCTCGGTCGCGGGCACCGACGTCTCGACTGCCGGCCCAGAGCTTCGGAGCATCGTCGGGTACCTCCCCGAGCACGCGGGGTTCCCCGCGTCGCTCACCGGGCGAGAGATTCTCTCGTTCCACGCGCGGATGCACAATCTCCCCGAGGCGGAGAATCGAATCGAGACCGTGCTCGACGTCGTCGGACTCTCGGATGCCGCCGACCGCCGCGTCGGCGGCTACTCGAACGGGATGACCCGGCGGCTCGGATTGGCTGCAGCACTCCTCTCACAGCCTCGTATCCTGCTGCTGGACGAACCAACGGCCGGACTCGACCCACGAGGCGTTGCCGCGTTCCACCGCGTTATCGAACGTCTCGACGCCAAACCAGACCTCACGGTCGTCGTCTCGTCGCACGTACTCTCGGAAATCGAGTCGCTCTGCGAGCGAGTCGCCATCCTGCACGACGGGCAACTCCGCGCATCCGGGACGATAGACGAACTGCGGCGGCAGGTGACAGACGAGGCTCGCGTTCGGATTCGACTCGGCGACGGGGCATCAATCGACGACATTCAGTCAGTCGTTTCGGCCCGTGGTGGGACAGTCCAGTCGACGGACTACGACGGCCACGGGGTCGTTATCGACTGCTATCCGGACGAGATTCCGGCGCTACTGTCGGATCTCACCGAGGCGGTCCCCATTGACGGATACGATGTCCGTGAACCCGGTCTCGAGCGCGTCTTCGAACAGACGCTTCGGGAATCCGAAGAGGGTCCGGATTCGGACCAAGAAGACACCGGTGCCGAACAACCGCGCGAACTGGCCGGTGAGCACGCATGACGAGAGACGACCAAAAACCACCGACAGCAAACGAACGGGATTCGCCGACGACGGGCGACAAGCGGCCGCCAACGGCGACGGAAACCGACGGAGGCGTAACGATGGGACACGAGAATGCACCAAACACGGCACGTTCGACTGTGCTCGGTAGTAACGGACAGATTCGTGCGATTGCCGCGCTCGAATACCGTCTCTCGCTTCGGAGTCGGTGGACGCTCGCGCTGACTGCACTGTTCGGACTGCTCTCGCTTCTCGTCGTCGGGTTTGGTGGAACCGGACCCGGGCCGATGCGCATCGACGCGGTCATCGTCAGTCTCGCGTCGCTTTCGACGTACCTCGTCCCGCTTGCGGCGCTGGTCTACGGTTTCGACGCGATTGTCGGTGCCGAAGAGACGGGCTGGCTCGATATGGTGTTCGCGCTCCCGGTTTCGCGGTCTCGTGTCGTCTTCGGTACCTTCCTCGGACGTGCGGCCTCGCTCGCGGCGGCGACGAGCGTCGGATTCGGTCTCGGGGGTATCGCGCTGTTCCTCCGTTCGAATACGGTCCCGTGGGCGTTGTACGCGAACGTCCTGTTCGGAACCGTCTGTCTGGGTCTCGCGTTCCTCGCGGTCAGCGTCCTCGTCTCGACGGTCGCGTCCGAGAAGACCCATGCACTCGGAATCGCACTCCTCGTGTGGGTCTGGTTGGTCTTCGGGTACGACCTCGCCGCGCTCGGTCTCATCACCGCATTCGACCTGCCGAGCGTGGCGCTGTCGGGACTCGTACTCGCAAATCCTATCGACATCTTCCGCGTGTTCGTTCTCTCCGGCATCAACTCGGCCGGAAGCGGGATGACTGCAGTTGTCGCCCAAACCGACCTCTCGACGTCGGTTCTCATCGTCGGTGCGCTGGCGTGGATTGTCACCCCCGTTGGAATCGCTACTCGACTGATTCGGCGACGGAGTCTATGAAGATATGAATCAGAATAACAACAAGGATACGCAAAGCAAACGGACTCGACGGGGACTTCTCGGCGCAATCGGGGCAGGCGCTCTTGTCGGGATAACCGGCTGTCTCGGCGGAAACAAGACGGCCGACGAACCAGTCCCAGAGCCAATCGACCTCTCCGGCGGCAAGCAAGACGACAGCGGTGGGATGGTCATCGGCGAACATTTCGGTCCGAATGGGCAGGTGTTCTACCGCGACCACTCGCCGGACGGCCACGACAACCCGGCGTGGTTCCACACGCTCAGTATGGGGCTGTTTCCCTACTACTTCGACCACGAGCGACGAGGGTGGAGGGCCACCGTCATCTACGTGACCGACTACTCGGCCGTCGAATACGAACTCACCGAGGAGGACGGAGAGACGTACATTTCGACGCACACCGATGCCGACACGTTCGGCGACGCGTCCGAGATGACCTACGTCGTCGAAAGCAGTATCCACGGCGGAATGGGAAAAGAACTACTACCGTTTTCGTCGGCCGACGACGCGGACACGTTTGCATCCACACACGGCGGTTCGACGATGGGCTTCGACGAGGTGACACGCGAGTGGCTCACAGCGTATCTCGACCGGTCCTAACGTCGTTCGCTCCCGGTGATTCCGGTCTCGGACACGGACGACCGAGGTGCTTCGGATGAACCGGTTTCAGCGTCTCTACGATGCGCTGGACCGAATCTCGTGCGAATTGGAACACATCGTACAGAAATCCAAGGCAGTCGACGAGTTCCGAGCCAGCGTTCGCAACTTCCCGGCGCACTCGGAGAGGCAGGCTGTAAGCGCGCCGCAAGCGACGACGGGGCAGACTGCCGCGGTGACGAACCGACCGTTTCAGGCGGGGGCACACGCCGACTGCTGTCGGCAGATTCGTACCGCGTTCGAAGAGACAGTTCGCCCGCACAGCGTCGTCGATGTCGAGGCAAACGAGCCACTGCTCACGACCATCCGGGAAGAACTCGGAGCCGAAATCGCCATCGCACTGGCACCGAACAGCGGGACGACGTACTCGGCGGAGTTGCGAAACGCGGTTATCGCGTCGGCGACGGCGCGGCGGGCAGAGCTGCAATCGATGGAGCAAGCGCTAGAGGCCGAACGAGAGTCGGTTGAAACTGCGCTCGCGGACATGAAAGCGCTCGTAGACGACGAAGACCCCGACAAGGAGGCTTGGTTGCTATACTGGTCGTTCGACGAACTGCGGTCGTACTACGAGGAAGTAGCGCTGGCACGGAAAAAGTGCGAGCGAATGAGTCAGAGGCGACAGCGGGACGTACACGGAACGGCTGCCAGTAATGCACAAGCGCGAGTCTCCCACGACAGCCTCGCCGAGTATCTGTACGGCGACTTCCAGACGAATTATCCGGTCTTGGCGACGGTAGTCGAGTTAGATGCGGAATACGCCGACCGGCAACGTGAAATCAGAGACCAGCTCACTCGGCGCGTCTGAGTCGGGCGTCGGACTTCTACTCATCCTTCGTCACCACGCGCGGACAGGACGCCGTAAACGATGCCGAATACTAGCATTCCCCACCCTAACACGCCGAGTGGAATCGAGACCTGTAGCAGCGACGAAAAGGTAAACGCTCCGACGCCGCCCCCGATACCGCCGAGCCTTCGGTGTTTTCTGTCACTCGGGTTGGCAACGTAACGCGGGTCGACGAGAACGAGTGCAATGGAGAACGTATAGACGAGAAAAATCGAGAAATAAACCATGAGATACGCATCGTCGAAGTAGTGGTAGATGGTTACCGTAAGAAGGAAACTCAGAGTAAGACCGATGCTGTACCGGAAGACACCGTGCATATTCGATAAATAGGGAGGACGAGGAAAATACTATTCATATGATATGAATGTGCGAAGGAGCCACACTAATTGTCGACACGAGAATGATGATTTATAATCAACAACCACATTCGGTAATTTTCTGACCCAGAAAAACGCGAATACCCACTATATGGTACCGGGACAGAGACTGAGTCAGCATGTCGAACACCCCCGCGATACGATTCAGTGGCGTTACCAAGGAGTTTGGTTCCGTCACTGCCCTCGAAGGACTCGACCTTACGGTCCAAGAGGGGGAGATATACGGCTTCCTCGGGCCGAATGGCGCTGGGAAGTCCACTGCGATTAACATCCTCCTTGATTTCCTGCCACCGACATCCGGGGACGTCACAGTTCTCGGGCACGACGCCCAAGCCGAGTCGGCGACAATCCGAGAGCGCATCGGCGTCCTTCCCGATGCGTTTCGGCCCTACGAACGCCTGACCGGGAGACAGCATCTCGAGTTCGCAATCGAATCGAAGAACGCCGACGATGACGCCGAGGAACTCCTCGAACGGGTCGGGATTCTCGACGCGGCAGACAGGAAAGCCGGTGGCTACTCCAAAGGGATGACACAGCGACTCGTCCTTGCGATGGCGCTCGTCGGGAGTCCCGAGTTGATTATCCTCGACGAACCGTCCACCGGACTCGACCCGAACGGCGCGATGGAGATGCGCGAAATAATTCTCGAAGAGAACCGCCGCGGGGCGACGGTTTTCTTTTCGAGTCACATCCTCGAACAGGTCGAAGCAATCTGCGACCGCGTTGGCATCCTCCGGGATGGCAGACTCGTGGCCGAGAACTCGATTGACGACCTGCAACAGCAGGTCGACGCCGAGTCGGTGCTGACCGTAACCGTGTCATCACTCACTGACGAGAGCGTTGCGGCGGCGCAGTCCGTCGACGGCGTCACGAACGTCAAGACCGGAGACAACAAACTCATGGTGCAACTCAACGCCGAATCGAAGCTCCCCGTGCTCGAAGCAATCGACGCGACCGGCGTCGAGGTCCGCGATTTCGAGACGGACGAAGAGTCGCTCGAAGACCTGTTTAGCACGTACACGAGCGGGGAGGTGGCGGCAGAATGAGCGTCATCACAGTCGCAAAAAAGGACGTGCAGGATGCAATCCGGTCGTGGCGACTGCTCGGTCTCGTCGCTGCATTCGTCATCTTCTTCACCGGAATGTCGGCACTCTTTACGAAAGTCGGAACGTTCGTTGGTGGCCAATTGGGAGAAGCCGCGTTCACGGCCGCGATAGTTTCACCGATTGGGTTTCTGCTTCCCGTCATCGGAATGTTCATCGGCTATCGGTCTGTCGTCGGTGAACGGTCGACCGGGAGTATCAAACTCCTGTTGTCGCTGCCGCACACGCGCTCGGATGTCGTGCTGGGGAAATTCATCGGCCGAACCGCCATCGTCTCCGTCGCAACGGTCATCGGCGCCCTCGCCGGTGGCATCACGATAGTCGCTCTCGGTGGGTCGATGACACCGATGCATTACATCGGGGTCCTGCTCCTCGCGCTCGTCTTGGGAGCGGCGTTCGTCAGTGTGAGCGTCGGCCTGTCGTCGGGCGTCAACTCCGAGAGTATCGTCGTCGCTATCGGGTTCGGTCTCATCGTCCTGTTCAATCTGCTTTGGAGCGTGTTTACGTTCGGGCTGAGCATCGTTCTCGCCAGATACGACGTCGGTACCGAGGTCCTGCGAGAACAGGTCGTTGGGTTTATCAGTGCCATCAATCCGAAGAGCGCATTCTCGACGCTTACATCGACGGTGATGGGGTCCGGTGGGACGCCCACGACAGTCTGGTCGGAATGGTGGTTCGCCGGGCTGGTACTCCTCTGCTGGCTCGTCCTTCCGCTGGCGTTCGGTCTCTGGCGGTTCGAGAGCGCAGAACTCTCGTAAGCGCCGTCGCTGCTATTTTTGCCTCTCGGACTGCCCGATAGGGCACTGAATCAGACGAGGGATGAATACAGACGGAGTGACAATTACGGAGATACAGTTGGCACGGTTACAACTGCCAAGAACACCAGCAAGTAACGGAAAACCAGCGAACCGATTAGACTTCCGCGTCGGGAAGTTGGTGTTCGAAGAGTCGTTCGCCGGTATCCTCGCAGGTAACGGCGATGACCTTGTGCGAACTACAGCACGACTCGACGACTTCTTCGCCCATGTGGATGTCGCCGCCCGTGGTCGGACACGTTTCGAGGAACATCCGAAGGCCGTTGAGAACGGGACCTTTCTCTTCTGGGTCGTAGTCGTCCCAGCCCGGGACCCGGGACTGAAGCACGCTACTCGCCGCGACGTCCGCGATGAGTGCCGCACGGGACGGCCACTGACCCATCCACGCCGACTCGGATTGGAGAATCTGCGCCTCGTCGCGTGTGACGAGTTCGAGGTCCTGGTCGTCGTCAGCCTCGATTCCGAAGGCGTCAGCGACCGTTTCGGCTGTAATCTCCGAATCGACAAGCGGGTCAGTCGCCTCCGCCCACGCCGTCTCGAAGTCGTCGGTCAAACAGAGGTCGTCTGCGTCCGCACAGGGTTCGAGGATGTCGTGGTTCATAAAGAACGTCTCAAGGTCGTCTCCCGAGGCGACCTGTTCGTGCTCGGGAGCGTCGGCCTCACCGTTGGTCGCGTCTTCGCTGTCAGCAGGTGACCCGTTGTCGGTTGCTGCCGACTCAGTGGTTGTCGACGACGTGTCCTTGGCGTCCGACTGCGACGAGTTGCCCGAAGCGGGAGCAGTCGTCTTGCCGCCGCCAAGTCCGGATGCAAGCGCTGGTTCCGGGTCCTTTCCGAACCACCGGAGGACTTCCGGCGGGAGGTACCGCTTCGTCAACGTCGGCGTTCCGGGGACGAGGTAGCCGCGGAGATAGATGAGTCCAATCGAGATTCCGACGGCAATGACGCCGCCGAGTTTCGATTTCCGCGCGACGACGGAGCCGAGTATCGCTGCGATAATCAGATTCAACAACGTACATGGCTCACACCTGTTTTCGCCGGTGTATTCCGGCTGATGGAGCGCATCCACCACATCAATCTTCATATGAGTACCAGAAAGAGTCAGTCAGTTATCTATTTTTTGCCTGAGGACTGACTAGATATCGTGTCGGTCGTCAGTTACGCCAGGTAGTTTACCGTTGATGAGCGTTTCTAAGTCGACATCTGTCACAGGTGACAAAATTTACAGATCAACATACGAGGTGGACTTCGGTCATTTTTGAAGGGCACTGTCTAGTTAAGCTAGTTTGAGGAACGTGCAGGTCGTTGAGTTAGTTGGTTAGAATGATCGCAGACCTGGTCAGCGAGTGTTTTGTGGCGGATTATGAGGAGATTTGGGGGCGTGAGCGGACAGCGAACCCCTGACAGGGGTAGCCGTCCAACTTCACACGACCGCTTCCATAATTCCTGGGGGGGCAGTCACCGGAGCGTCCGCGAGTGGTTCATGCAATTTCATGTAATTCACACAACACTATAACTACCAACGATCGTATCAAGCGCTCGATGGACGAACACCCGCCGAGGAGGCCACTAACTAGATAGTGACTGTCTCTGACAAATTCTATCACCTTTTACCCTATAATCAAGTCAAGGAAGATTCATGACCACTACACAAGAGGTTATTTGAGCAACATTTAACACGAACCCATGAGAAATGATTCTATGCGAATTCGAGAAGAGATCAGACGTATTCTCCGTGAACCAACATGGAGATATCCCATCGCCACAGGATTAATTTCAGTTCCATTGTCATTATTGATCCAATGGTCAATCATTGATGAAAGTGGTGTGACACCTCCCTTAGTGGGAGGTATTGTTGTGGGCATCATATTTGGTCATCACTCTGAGACAAGTTGGCGTCTTGGATGGCGAGCGGGGCTTATTGCTAGCGGAGGAGTGCTAGTCGGATCATTTAATTTCCTTCTCAAGCTCGCAGGAGGAACTCACACCTTGTTCAGCGGGGGGCTTGCTATTTTCTTTTTAGCTTTAGTAACGGGTCTATTCATCCTACTGTATGGCGTAATTGGTGCAATAGGCGGTATCATTGGTGAGTGGGTTGGTCGAAGAATTAATGGGACAAAAGGAAAACCATCATCGGCCTAAACTCACTTGGATACTATTTGATTTTGTTGAATAACATTTTTTCTGTAACTACTGTTTAGGGTGGACTTGATGCATGTGTCTGTTAGGTAGAATTCAATTTGAGACAAATATAGTGACGTAAATAAAGAACATAACGACGGTTCATGAAATTCACGCAACACTATAACTACCAACGATCGTATCAAGCGCTCGATGGACGAACACCCATCGAGGTGTTCACTAACTAAATAATGACATTCATACTATATAGTTTAGGCAATAGAAATAATAAAAATCGCGTAAGATCTTATCTATCTACCAATCAAGATCAATTGTTTTCTTTGTGTCTGTCGGACAACGGAATCCACGGGAGGGACGCCAGTTGCAGTGTTCAATTTCAACTGTTAACTCGGAAGCATCGTGGTCATAGCAGACTTGAACATCAAGAAGTTCTGCACCAAAATTCAAACTGATCGAACGGCAGTATTTTGAACAACTGACTAACTCTGCTGTTTCACTCTGTCCTAAGGCGCCAACGGTTGCACTGACACCGCATGGTCTGTCAAGTAGACAGACGTCGATTTCAATCAGAGGCAGTCGATCAAGATTTAGCTCATCAGCAATGCAATTCTCATCAATTTGCATGGAGAATGGGTCATCACCGCCCTTATTCCATGCATTTTGTTTCATCCGTTCCAGTTCTTCATCAGATTTATCAAGTATCTCTTTATCGAATACCTCTTCAGGATCCCTCTCTTGAGGGGGTTCAGATGCTCTGGCTTCATTTGCAGAAGCTAGTCCCGAAAGTCCAACAGAACTGATACCGGTCCCTACAGCAATTTTAAGCATATCTCGTCGAGTACTTTTGCCATCGCTTGGTCTGGAATTCTTGTCAGACATTCCAATCAAATGACTATACTATAGTATTATAAATCTGTTTATTAGTTTCTATTGTCATCTCCAAATCGCTCATGTGTAGCACATTGTTGATTTCAGAGAGTCGCTTCGACAGCGTGTTTGAGTGCTTCTCGACCGGGTTTTCTGAAGAGTTCGCTGCGTAGCTGGAAGGCGCGAAGATACTGTGTCAACTTGTCCTTCGAGACGCCTTGATGCGGCGAGAGCCACCGTCGCACCAGCGACGCGTGGCTCTCGCAGGTGTTGACGTGAACGTCTACATCAGCGTATTCACCGTCACCGTGGACGACGTATTCGCGGGTAAATTCGTCGTCGTCCTCAAGTGGATCGTATGCCCGAAATCCGTCGGTGTAGACGGTCAGCGACTCCTCCTCGTGGTCAGCCAGCAGGAGTCGCACTGTCGATTCGTCAGCGGATTTCGCTGGGACGACGTACCGCTGTCCCGTTCCACGGTCGACGATGGTAAAACCGGTGGTTTGTCCCCCTCGTACGAACCTCGTCAGCGCGTGGACAGGCCACGCGAGCGCGACGGTTGGTCGCGCTCGCGGCCTTTCAATCCCGCAGAGACGTACACTTCGTCGATTTCGACCGGTCCAACGAGGTCGAGTTGAGGCGCGTCGAGCGCTCTGATGAAGCGCTCGACGCGACGATGCATCGTCTTGTAGGTTACACCGATCTCTCGCTGAAGTTGGCGGAGACTCGTGTTGAACCGCAAGAACGCGTAGATCGAGAACAGCCACTTGCGGAGCGCAACCTTCGAGTGCGCGAAAATCGTGCCCGTCTTATCGTTGAACGTGCGGTCGCAATTCTTACAGAGATAGCGTTGAAACGCCCCATAGCTGCCGTTTCTGACCGTTCGGTCAGAACGGCAGCGGGGGCAGGAAACGCCGTCACGCCAGCGAACCTGTTGGAGCAGGTCCGCTGCGAGCGATTCCGAGCCAAACACATCGAGCGGAATCATTCGTGTTGGACACCGCTGCGCGGTGTCCTTGCCCTCTTCGATTCGAGAGCAACAGCAGAACTGTATCAACAATCTCCTACAGATGAGCGTCTCCAAATAGTAGGCACTGTCTAGTTAAGCCAGTTTGAGAAATGTACAGGTCATTGAGTGAATTTGCGATGTCGCTCGCAGACCTGCTCAGCGAGTTCTTTACGGCGGATTTAGAAGAAACGTGGGAGCGTTCGCTGTCCAACTCTACTCGACTGGGTATTCGCCTAGAGAAATAAAAGTGGACGAGACCGTTGTCAAAGCCAATGGCAAACGCTGCAATAGATATCGGCACAAACTGAGTCACGATGTCGGATTGTTTGGACGACATGGAACTGATCCGCCTGCTCCGTTTCTCCGCGACTCACTAAGAAGTACGACCTCTCGAGGCTGTGTTTCTCGCTGATGGCACGGCTATCAGACTGTCCTGTCCCGAGTAGGATTGAGTAGTCGACTCGACTACATCGAACAAAACTTCATCGAAAAGTGGCCTCACACCCTTAAATTCGAATCGATAGCTTCTACAATTCGTGGATGAGTATGGATGCGAACCGTCGAATCCACATCGCAATTGGAGCGATTGTCCCGGTTGTGTTTCCGTCGCTCCCCGGCAAGTCACTGCTCGGCGGCGGCTTAGCCGGCTATCTAGAAGGGGACGGTCGGTGGGCGGGTACCTACGTCGGACTTCTCAGCGGGATTGTTGGGTTGGTAATTTCGTTACTTATCTCGGTTGGGTCGACTCCGGTGGGTGACACACTCGACCACGGCCTCAGCCATTTCTCTGGGTCGAACTCGGATACCCGGGACTTCAGCGTGTTGTTCCGATAGTAGTGTGGATGTTCCTCCGTGGTGGATTACGGCGTATATTCGGACCGAAACTGCTTGAGCGAGGGTAGTAGAGCCAGATAGACTGTACAAAATACACCAAACACCGACTACCCGAGCTTGTCGGTCGTACTAACAGTTATCTCGGGGATTTCCACGTGTTCAGGCCGAGAGACGGCGAACGCAATCGACTCCGCAACATCAGTGGGTTCTAGCGCCCGACCCTCCCAGTTCTCCCAGTCTCGCATCTCGGAGTCGACTGGTCCCGGCATGACAATCGTCACGCGGACTTGCTCGTCGGCCATCTCCTTCCGGAGGGATCGACAGAACCCGTTGACACCATATTTCGTCGCCGTGTACGCGCTCCCCTCTTTAGCGGGATGCCGGGCATTCACCGAAGAGACGGTGACGATATCAGCATGCTCTGATTCGAGCATGACTGGTAACGCAGCGTGAGTTGTGTTCATCGCCCCGAGTAGGTTGACCTCGACCTGCTCTCGGAAGTCAGCCATATCAGCCTCGGCAACCGGGTCAACACGGAGTACACCGGCGTTGTTCACGAGGATATCGAGACAGCCGAATACCTCCCGCGTTTCTTCGACCATCGCCGTAACTTCGTCCTCGTCGGTGACATCCGTCGGAATGACGAGTGTTCTGTCACTCTCGATCTCGTCGGCGATCCTCTCCAGTCGGTCCTCACGGCGGGCCACCAGCACAACAAAACAACCCTCGCGGGCCAGTGCTTTAGCCGTCGCCTCCCCGATTCCCGAGGATGCACCGGTCACGACCGCGACCGTATCAGTCAAATCCATAGTTACTCTGTAGAGAAAGATGTCAGATAAACATCTAGGTTGAGGAACATGACTACAGTCTCGGACGAGTGCCCCCTCGTGGTTGGATATGCCGCAGCACTGGCCAGTGAAAAAACTTCATCGACGGGTATTGTTTGCCCAGAGAGGGACCCTCCCGAAAGAATTACTATTTCGTAAACCGCGATTCGATACGTGGTTTACGAGACAGGTAATCGAACAGTCGACGACGCGGTCACGACGCTACTCGACGGCGGTCAACTCGACCGGACGGACGCGTTAGCGCTGATGGCGCAACCCGTAGAAGACCTTGCGCCAGCCGCTGACGTCGTTCGGTCGCACTTCGGTGACGACACCGTCGACGCGTGTAGTATCGTCAACGCCAAAGCCGGCAACTGTGCCGAAGACTGCGGATTCTGTGCGCAGTCGGTTCATTTCGACACCGGCATCGAAACCTACGGATTTCTTGGCCCCAAAGAAGTCCTCGCCGCGGCGAAGCGTGCCGAGCGCGACGGCGCACAGCGGTTCGGTATCGTCGTCGCCGAGAAGGGCGTCAGTAAGGAAAGACGCCCTGATGAGTGGGATGAGGTGATTCAGGCGATTCGGCTCGTCCGCGACGAGACGGACATTGAAGTGGACGCGAGCCTCGGTATCCTCACCCAGGAAGAAGCCGAGATTCTCGCCGAAGAAGGAATCAACCACTACAATCACAACATCGAAACGTCGCCTCGGTACTTCCCCGAAGTCGTCTCGACGCGCTCGTTCGAAGACAGAGTAAAGACGCTCGAACGCGCAAAGTCGGGCGGGATGGACCTCTGTGCCGGGGTTATCCTCGGGATGGGCGAGTCACACAC
>NZ_JBZRPK010000369.1:0-3712 GCF_058382125.1 Haloferax sp. s1 | reverse complement strand
AACGCGAACCGACAACAGTGGGTACTCGGGTGGTTCGACCGAGACATCTGAAACAACAACCATCGAGTTCCGGCACGCGATGGACGACGACGGCGGCGTAATCGATTCCGTCGAGGGTGCAGGGAACTCTGTTCGAACCAACTGCAAGCGAGCGCGAATCCAATCCGTTTCACCCGCCAACCGACGGTTTCGCGGTAGGTGGTGTTCGTGTGACTCCGCAGAAAATGCAAGAGAGATGCTTCCAGTCGGCAAATCTGTTGCCACCCGAGGGTGCTCATCACCACCGTGAGACTGGCAGCACAGCGCTTTTGCTCCAGAATGCGACTCGTTACCGGAGCCGAGGGAAAAGCACAGTTCCCCTTCTCCGCTTCGCTTCCGCCGTTACAGTGACGTTATCCTGCTGCTGTCTTCGGATTCAACGGGGCACTCAACCCCAGGTCGTATTGACGCACTTCCGGTACGGATCAGCTGACGTGATCAGCTAACCTCAAGGGCTCTGATTCGCTGACGGGACGGCTGGACGACGCTGTCGAACTCGTTCGCTTCGTTCGACGGGGTGTCGCGATAGTAGATCGTGTCGTTGAAGATTCCAGTACCATCACTCGTACCATAATACGTGCTGGTCGTGCGGGTGCCGTTGCTGCTGTTCGGGTTCTTGGAGGTCTTTTCGGTGCCGTAGGAACTGCTGTTGTTCAACTTCTTTGAGACCTGACTGGTGCCATAAGAACCGTTTCCGATCTTTGTCTCCTTCCGGGGCTCTTTTGCTCCGTCACTTCCGTTTCGTTTCTGTTCGATCGCCTTTTCGACCGCTTCGTCGTATTCCTCGTGGGTAGAGTCGCCTGAACTACCGGTGTCGGATGTGCTGAAGAAGTCGCCTCCACCACCTCGCCCGACAGGATTGTTACTACTGCCAACGAAGAGATTACTGCGAGTCGTCGAACCACCGATGGCGAAATGACCGACCCGGAAGTCGGCGATGACGGAGTCTTCGAGTGTGGTATGACTCCACTCGGTCCAGACCGCCGAATGACCGTTATTGTAAGCCGTCAGTCCCTCGATACTGTGTTCAGGGGCCTCCGGGAAGGGGAACTGCTCGACACCGTCCGGGAACATCTGGACCAACACGCCGAATCCGCGGGCGAGGTTCTTGTATCGGAGTTCCGCGTCTGCCGAGTACGTGTGGGCTGTATTGTTCCGGAAGGTAATGTCGATATCAGCCTCGTCCACCTCGAAGCCACCCCGACCATCGTAGAAGAACCCGTTGGCGAGGTATCCACCTGCGGCGTGGTTGCCCTCAAGTACGTTGTTCGGGTTCGAAATCCAGAAGGCGGCCGGCCGGAAGTCGTTTTGTTCGTTCGAATCGCCGCTGGCACTCGCTCTGCCACCGAAGGGCCGGTCTCCCCTGCGAACGCGTCGGTTGAAAACCACTAAATTCTCCCGAAACACGTTGTTCTGTTCGGCTTCGAGACCTTCTTCGACGAGGAAACAGTGGCCGTTGATATCGTACCCAACGTTTCGTTCGTAGGTCACGTTACCAGTGCCGTGGCTGTTGTAGCCGCGTTGGTAACTATCGTGGACGCTGTTGTGTGCGATATACGAGTTCGGCTGTTCGTTGGCGTGATGGAAGTGTAGCGGGTATCGGGCCTTGTGACCAGTCTGACCGGCGTGGTAGATTTCCATCCCCTCGATTTGGACCCGTTTGGGGTCCTTAGCGAAGATGCCATGTGCACCGAAGCCGGTTTCGTATTCGAGGCTGGTGTCTCCTTTCGTCGGGTTGTTGTACGTTCCCTCACCGCCGGGGTTCGAAACCTCATTATCGCCCCGCATGACGACATTGCGAGTCAACAGCCCGACCTCGGCACGCATATCGACGGTTCGTCCCTTGGCCTCTTGAGTCTCTCCGAAGTGGTCGTGGTCCAGTCCCGAGTTGAGTTCCACGGTGTCTCCGTCGACTGATTCGACCGTGCGCCGCTCGGCTTCTGTGGGGTCTGTCCCACTCGGGGCGATTACGATTTCGTCTCCTGGTTCCCAGTTGACCGCCTCTTTGAGTTGGATGCGCCTGTCGCCTGCGTTGGCAGTAGCTCCGAGTTTCGTCCAGTCGGTCTTTTCGCGAGACGCACCGTGTATGTCGATGATGCCACCGTCAAAGGTGCCGAAAAGCTTCGTGCCGATGGCCATCCCACCACTACCTCTAATGCTCTCGTCCGTCTCCGTTCCAGTCAACGTGATAACTGCCTTACTCTGGAAAGGTTCGTCCTCGGTTCCGATGCGAATCATTCCATCGCCCTCGGCCAGGACGTAGTCGCTCGTGAGTTCTCTGTACGCTCCGTCTTTGAATTCCAGAACGCCTTGAACCGTGACACCGCCCAAATTCGGCGTGTTCTGGTCAAGGACCACGTGCTTATCTGAACCAATTGTTACTTCGTCCCCGGCACTCGGGGTCGAACCACTCCACGTTTCCGGGTCTGACCACATTTCGGGCGTGGATGCGTCTGACGACACTGCCCCGCTTTTGCCCATGACCGCACTCGTTGCGAGGGCAGCGGTCGTCCCCTTGAGGAAACGACGCCGATTGAACTGTCTTTTCGCTTTACTCGTTGTTTTCTGGTCGGTATTTCGTCTCACGGCCTTTATTTTCAATGACTTTAAATTTAAAACTTATTTCAAAGCATTATGACGACTGAAAATGACATCTATATGGAACTAACTGAAGAACCAATGGTAGTTCAGAGTGCGAACATAACAGAACAGTGGCTCGGGAGAGTACAATAACACCGGTTGAAGCGCTGTTGAGTACGGTAGCACCGATTGAGACTGTTGAAGTTCAGTTAGTTCGACACGCTAGCGAGTGAAACGCCACGAGGTCGAGTTGCAAGCAGAATCAACTGAGAATGGAATCATACTCAAGTATGACCTCCGGGTGGATTGCCCTCCTCCAGTTCGTTGCGTCACGATACCCGTCTTCGTCGGTGCGGTCGACTGCAGCACCCGTGCGACGGGTGGCAACACGAAAGACGAATTGGAAGAACTGAAACGACGAGTGAAAGAAACGGGTGGGCAGGCACTGTCTAGTTAACTTCCTGGGCTGGCGTTCGACCGTCGAGCGACTGATGCGGGCGTTGAAAATTATAGTAATGAACGAACACTGCAAGCCACCGGCGGACGCTCAGCCGACTGCCCACCCGTGAATTGTGGAAACGGTCAACTCTCATTTTGAACGTCTGAAACCACTTCTCAATCAGGTTTCGGTCTGTATAGTCGACTCGGCAGTTCACCCCTAATCGAGAGAAGGCAGTCCGATAGCCGAAGGCATCAGCTAGAAAAACGGTCTCTGAACAGTCGTGTTTCTCACAAACCCCGTGAGAAACGCAGCTGCCGGATCAGTTCCATGACGCTTGAACAACGCGACGTCAAGAATCACTTTTGTGTCGGGGTCTATTGCATCGTACAACCAAGACCACTCGCCATTGATTTTGACAGCGGTCTCGTCGACCGCGACCCGCCTCGGCGTCGCCTTCGGCGGGTCCGAAATGCTGTCAGACAGCCGATAAACCCACTGAAAAACTGATTGAAACGAGCGTTCTACACCGAGTAACCGAAGAATCGCTTCTGTCTCTCTGAGTGAAAGACCGGCAGCATGGAGTCGGACGGCGAACGCCCTGACGGGCGTCCTCAGAACGCTTCGCGTTCTGATGGGCTGCACGAGAGCTCT
>NZ_JBZRPK010000370.1:0-3728 GCF_058382125.1 Haloferax sp. s1 | reverse complement strand
CTCCAGACTCGCGGCACAGGCTGACTGTTCGGTCTCGTATCAGGGGGGTGTCCAACAGACTGCGGACGGGACATTCGTGTTCGTCACCGTTGACGGCACGTCCGTCAAGGCGGTCGAACGGGCAGCCGCAGACATTCTCGCTGTTGACGATGTCCAGCGAATCTCCGCCGACGGCACCGGTGGGGTACTGAGACTCCGCCTCCCGCCGCCGTTCTTGGCGCTCGAACTCGCAGACCACGGCGCGGTGCTCCGGAGCGCAACCGCCGACACAACGCGCACGACAGTCGTCATTGACGTTCCCGAGAGCGTCGACTTACACCACGTCACCGACTTAGTCAAACGAGCATTCGCGGTCGCCGAACTCCGTTCGAAGCGAACGTTTGACCAGTCGAAGGCGCAGACGGCCGGGCCGAAGTTCTTCGAACGATTGACCGAGCGCCAACTCGAAGTGCTCCAGACAGCGTACTACAGCGGCTTCTTCGAATCCCCGCGAGAGAACACCGGCGAGGACGTCGCCGACATGCTCGACATCTCGCCGCCAGCGTTCTATCAACATGTACGCACAGTGCAACGAAAGCTGTTCTCGACGCTGTTCGAAGACGCCAGTATCCCGGCATCCACTGACTCTTTATAAAAGGGTTGAATAACTAGGTAGAACTTCTGCAACTACTTCGTTATTCAACGTGTAAATACTCCCTTATACAATTGATATCTGTTTGCAGAGCGCGGTCGGCACGAGTTCGGCGCGCTCAGATATCTATGAGAGATGTTCCAGCGAACCCCGATAGCGAACGGCCGTACGAGTGCTTCCAGTGCGGGACGATTATCGTCGCAGAATCGAACCCCGGAACCTGCCCCGACTGTAGCGGTCGACTCCGGAACCGAGGAACGCCACTCGAGTAATGCAGACATCTGAACCTGAAGGGTCGTCCCCTAACACCGCGGAGGCAGCGTCTCAGTCCTCGGAGCCGAAGCCAGCGTCGGAGTCGGCGCTCGAAACGGCACGGCGACAGCTCTACCGCGCCGCCGACCACCTCGATATCGACCCAAACGTGGTCGAGCGTCTCAAACACCCGGAAGCAGTCCACGAGGTGACCGTCCCAATCGAGCGCGACGACGGGTCTGTTTCGGTCTACACCGGCTACCGAGCCCAGCACGACAGCGTCCGCGGTCCCTACAAAGGTGGCCTCCGCTATCACCCGGGTGTGACCCGCGATGAGTGCGTCGGGCTTTCGATGTGGATGACGTGGAAGTGCGCCGTGATGGACCTCCCCTTCGGCGGCGCGAAAGGCGGTATCGCGGTCAACCCGAAGGACCTGACCCTCGACGAGAAAGAACGGCTCACTCGACGGTTCACACAAGAGATTCGAACCATCATCGGGCCGATGAAGGATATCCCGGCACCGGATATGGGGACCGACCCGCAGACGATGGCGTGGGTGATGGACGCCTATTCGATGCAGGAAGGCGAGACGGTCCCCGGCGTCGTGACGGGCAAACCGCCGATTGTCGGTGGGAGCGAAGGCCGTGATACCGCACCCGGTCGCTCGGTTGCCATCATCGCCCGCGAAGCCATCGACTACCTCAGTTGGGATATCGAAGACACCACGGTCGCCGTGCAGGGCTTCGGTTCCGTCGGTGCCCCCGCTGCACGTCTGCTCGATGATTACGGCGCGAATGTCGTCGCCGTCTCCGACGTGAACGGCGCAATCTACGACCCCGACGGACTGGACACGCACGCAATTCCGACTCACGAAGAAGAACCCGAAGCCGTGATGACGCACGACGCGCCGGAGACGTTTTCGAACGAGGAACTCCTCGAACTCGACGTCGACGTGCTCATCCCGGCGGCGGTCGGCAACGTCTTGACCGCCGAGAACGCCGACGACGTACAGGCGAACCTCATCGTCGAGGGTGCTAACGGGCCGACGACGAGTGCGGCCGACGCCAACTTCGCCGAGCGTGGGGTTCCGGTCATCCCGGATATTCTCGCCAACGCTGGCGGCGTCACCGTGAGCTACTTCGAGTGGTTGCAGGACATCAACCGGCGGACGTGGTCCCTCGAACGCGTCCACGACGAACTCGAAACGGAGATGCTGAACGCGTGGTCGGTCGTCCGCGACGAATACGAGTCGCGCGACGTCCCGTGGCGCGATGCGGCGTACATCGTTGCACTGTCGCGGATTGCGGCAGCACACGACGCGCGCGGGCTCTGGCCCTGATTCGTCGGCCTCCGTAGTTCTGCACTCGTCGACCACGTTGCGGAGGTTGTCGCCGAATATGTTCGGGACAACATCCTCAATGGAGGGTCGAGAACCGGGAGATGCATGTCCGATACGACACTCGACGTTCGCGAGTTACCTCCCGCAGAGCGCCATCCGAAGATTCACAGCGCGTTTGACGACCTCGAAAGCGGCGAGGCGCTCACGATTCTGAACGACCACGACCCGAAGCCGCTGTTCTACGAAATGCAGGCCGAGGTCGATGCATTCGATGCCGACAACTACGCCGTCGAGCAGCGCGGCCCGGCAGAATTCGCTGCGACGTTCCCGAAAAAATAGTCGCAGTCGTCGGCCCGAGCGCCGCGAGACAGTCCATCGGCGCACACTCTTCACCGTACTCCTTCGGCGTATACCGCGACCACCGTGAGTGGCGAATATGTTCGGAGGCACCTGTACAGTCCAGCGGTTCGTCCACTAGTGTATGAACAATCTCCTCGCGAAAGTCGAAGCGTCCCGGCAACCGCCGATGACAGTCCCGCTTCGCCACTTTCTCGTCGCCCTCAGTCTCCTCCTTTTCGGGGTGGCCATCGGACTCGGCATCGTCTTGGATGTCATCTCCGGTGGCAGCACGCTCGCGCATGTTCATCTCCTGCTTACGGGGTGGGTTTGTGTGACCATCATGGGCGCGATGACGCAGTTCGTTCCGGTCTGGTCCGGCGTCGAACTTTACTCTCAGCGACTTTCGACCGTTCAGTTGTGGTTGGTGACCGGTGGTTTGGTCGGGTTCGCCGTGAGCCTGCTTAGTGGAACATTCACATGGACGCCCGTGTTCGGTGCCGCGATGCTCCTCGGCTTCTGGGTCTTCGCGTACAATATCGGCCGAACGCTTCGGCGGTGCAGTGAGTACGATGTGACGGAGCGACATTTCGCTCTCGCACTCGGATTTTTCTTGCTCGTCACGACGTTTGGGTTCCTTCTCGCGCTCGGGTTCGTCTATCCCGTCTTTGCGACACTTGGCGTGACGCGAGGGGCAGTCATCGAGTCACATGCGACGCTTGCTGTGTTTGGTGCGGTCGTGACGACAATCGTCGGCGCGCTCTACCAACTCGGTCCCATGTTCACGCAGACGGAACTCGGTCGTATCGATAGTTGGCTCCAGCGGGTCGAGGAAGTCGGATACCCCGTCGGTGTCCTGCTCCTCGCAACCGGACGACTCGTCGAGTTCGCGTCGCTCGCTCGGGTCGGCGGGCTTTTCGTCACACTCTCACTGCTCGGCTTTAGCGTCGTGTTCGGGCGGCGACTCTACGAGTCGTCGGTCGGTTGGAACCCGATGCTCGCTCGGTATGCAGTCGCCGCACCGGCACTCGCAGTCTGGGGACTGCTCACGCTTCCGTCGTGGCTCGCGAACCCGCTCGCCCGCGACACGTTATTCGGCGCGCCAGCCACAGTCCACCTCTTTGCCGTCGGCTTCGTCGGCTTCGTCATCTTCGGCACCTTGTACCACGT
>NZ_JBZRPK010000688.1:0-15608 GCF_058382125.1 Haloferax sp. s1 | reverse complement strand
GTCGGACACAGCCGGACGAGATCGGGTTTCTCGATGCGAACGTCGTCCACCACGTTGCTGGTGCACTCTCAGGACTTCTCTATGCACTCGTCTATCTGGCCACCGATTTCGTGCTCCCCGACTTGCCGCTCGTCGGCATCGACGTGCCATCGCACCTCATCGCGACTGGTGCTGTCGTGGCGAGTATCTACTTCCTGTTTTCGCACTTCATCCTCCCCCGTGCCGGGCGGAGAATCTACGAAGAGCGTGCGACCGCGGTTCGCGGGCAGTGGCTCCGCTCGTCGCTCGTCTTCGGCGCAACGCTGTTGATTCTCGCCCCGGCGTTGTTTACCGGCCTTTCGTAACTACCGTGGCGGCGAGACGGCACACCACAGCCAGAGTGACGACACCACATCACGACCCCCTCACAACCACCTCACGAGTCGAGCCTTCGCACCCGCCGCCTGATGAGCGTCGCGACGAACCAGCCAGCCGTATTCGAGACGATGTCCCCGGCGGTGTCGATGCTATCACCGGCCATGAGAGCGAAGTGTGGCGTCATTGCTTCGAGAAACTCCCACCCGACACCGATGCCAAAGAGGAGGACGAGCGCGGAGAGTGGCGTATACCGGAAGCGGAACGACCACGCAACGATCACGGCGCTATTTGTCGAGTGCATGGCGATGTCCCACCACCAGATTGATTCGTAAAGTGGGAGGAGACCGAGGCTCACCACGGCAAGCGTGGCGAATACGAGCACGCGCGGACTTCTCGCCGCAGCAACCGCCCAGAATCGCCAGTCGCCGCTCTGTGTTTCCGGGGAGGAGACGACCGAGACAGACCGAGTTCCCATCGCCTCGTTGGAAGCGAAGAAGCCGGTTAGTTAGCCGCTCGGTTTGACCCCATAGACGCCGCATTTGGGCGTTTTAACCCGGATTTACCCGTTTTTGGTTAGTGTTACGAACCGCTTACCAGTCGGTCTCGTCCCGAGAGCGTGCGAAGGAAGAGACAGCGAGTCAAGGTTCCCGAGAACCGCGTCGTTTTTGCCCACGACCCGAGACGTTTGGATATGGCGAAGCAACCCCATCTCCTCATCGAAGAAGGCGACGTGAACGATATCGCACTCATCCCGGGCGACCCGGGACGTGTCGACCGAATCGCCAAGCAGTGCGAAAACGTCGAGGAAGTCGCACAGAACCGCGAGTACAAAATCGTCAACGCGGAGTACGACGGCGTCCCGATTACCATCTCTTCGACCGGTATCGGTTGCCCGTCTGCCGCTATCGCCGTCGAAGAACTCTCCCGCGTCGGTGTGGAGACGTTCATCCGCGTTGGTACCACCGGTGCCCTACAGGAGGACATCGAAATCGGTGACATGATTGTCGCCACGGGTGCCGCAAAAGAGGAAGGGACCTCCAAGCGCTACGAGTCCGAGGTCATTCCGGCCGTTCCGGACTACGACGTGCTCACCTCGCTCGTCGATTCCGCGGAAGCGAACGACGAAGAGGTACACGTCGGTCCCATCGTCTCCGACGACGCATTCTACAACGAGTCCGACGAGTACGTGAAAAACTGGAACGCGGCTGGGCTCCTCGCTATCGAGATGGAAGCCGCGACAGTGTTCTCGCTCGCTCGCCGGAAGGGCCTCCGCGCAGGCGCAATCTGTACGGTCGACGGCAACCTCGTCGCAGGGACCCAGAAGGGTGCCGACTCCGACGATGAACTGCCCGAGAAGGCGAAGAATAACGTCGAGCGCGCCATTAGTATCACGCTCGACGCCGCAACCAACCTCGCGTAGACACGACCCGTGAGTCCCCGCCACCTCGCGGCCCGGGTGGTCGCACGCGTAAGCAAGCTCTATACGCGAATTCGGTGCATAGAGCGGCGTGAACTGGTGGCGTTTGGACGCTGGGTAGAGAATACGAACAATCTGCTGCATCTCACCGTTTTACTGGTTATCCCGCTTCTAATCGCAAGCGTGACGTTCGTCTCCAACGCGGTTAGCACCCTCTCGTTCCTCTTGTTCCCGCCGCTTGCATCCGGGACGTACACGTTGTTTTCGGACCCCGAGGGTCGCTACGCCTCGCCGGGGAAGTTCGTCGTCACGCTCACCGTCGGCGCGCTCTGTGGCCTCGTCGCCGTCGGCTTTTCCGACTGGGCGTACGGACCGACTGGTACCGCGTTCGTTCACCCCTCGGCGGCCGCGCTCGCAATCTTTCTCACCGGCAGTGCGACGTGGCTCCTGAACGTCGAGGCACCCTCCGCGTTCTCGACGGCGCTTTTGACACTCGTCACGGGCGACGTGAATCCCGAAGAGTACGTGGTGAGTATCTTCTTTGCGAGTCTGGTCATCGCTGCCGCGTTCTTCATCTGGCGCGAGCAGTTCTACGAGCGGCGGGCGGAGTACCTCTACGGAACCGTCCGCGGGGACGACCACGTCATCGTTCCGATGCGTGGCGAATCAGCTCCCCAGACGGCTTTCTTCGCCGCGCGACTCGCCGCGGCCCACAGTGCCGGGAGAGTTGTACTGCTCGACGTGCTCTCTCCCGACGCTCTCGAATCGACCGCTGAAAGCACAGCGGCATCCACCGCTGAATCGAACGATGTCACTGCGAGCACGGAGGACTCAGCGGTTAGCGAGCCCGTAACAGAGGTTAATTCGCAGAAAGACGAAGTTAGGAGGATAGATGAGGGCGAGGAAACAGACACGGCCGGGCAGTCGTGCGAAGGCGAGAAGATAGACGGATCCAGCGAATCGACTGGGAGTCCCGCCGCCGACGCCGCAGTCGAGCGCCTCGAATCGTGTGCACACCGACTGCGGACGCGACTGGGCGTCCCCGTCGAGGTCGTCGTCGCCCGTGGTGACCCGCTGTCGGCAACAACGAAAGCCGCGGAGAACACCAATTCGGACCTCGTCGTCACTCCGTACGAAGAAGACCGCGGACTGCTCTCGGACTACGTTCGCGGCCTGTTCGGCGGCAGCTACGACACCGTTGCATTTCGGTCGACCGAAGAGAGGTTCCGCTGGCGGCGCATCCTCGTCCTCGTCTCGCGCCCCGGCGACACCGCCCACGCGATGATCGATTTCGCAACCCGACTGGCCGGAGAAACCGGCAACGTGAGCGTCACGACGTGTATCTCGTCAGAAGTCGAGCGCAGACCGGCGGAGTCGAAACTCGCAAATCTCGTCGAGACGGCGGACGGGAACATCGAAACGCGGGTCGCTCGCGCCGAGGTGACGACGTTCATCACGTCGAACGCTGCGACCTACGACCTCGTCGTCCTCGGGTCGAGTGGCGACCGGTCTGCCGCCTCGCGCTTTATCTCACCGCCGACGTTCGAGCGAATCAAAGAAATCGACTCTGATGTGGCCGTCTTCGACCGCGGACACTAGCGGCCGAGGGTAGTGTCGAGAGGGCTAGCCACCGAATTCGGTGTTCGAACTATCGAGACCGGCGTCGGCTGGCTCGTCCGGGCGTTCGTTAAGGAGTCGTTCTTCGAGCGTTTCGAGACCGGTCCCACCGAGAGCCGACTCAGCGAGGAAGTGCCCGCCGAGAGCAGCGGGACTGATAACGGTGTTCGCTCCGGCGCGGCGAAGCTTTCGCTCGTTTTCCCGCTGTGTCGCCGATGCAACGATATGCACGTCAGGGTTGAGTTGCCGCGCTGTGAGGATGGCAAGCGCGTCTTCAGCGTCGTTGTTGGTGGCGACGACGACAGAGCGCGCCGCGTCGACGCGAGTCCGTTCAAGTGCCTCTTCGTCGCTCGGGTCGTCGGTGACAACGTCGTAGCCGCGGTCCGTGAGGCGCTTCGCGCGCGATTCGTCAGGCGTGACGATGACCACGCGAGCACGGCTCCCGAGTTCTTCGAGTATCGGTTCGGTCAGTTCCCCGTAGCCGAGAACGAGGACGTGGTTCTCCAGGATGTCGAGTTGTGATTCGGTCATACGTCCAAGTGCTTTCGTGAGTCGTGCTTCGATTGCGGGCGTGAGCAGTACACCGAGGGCCACCGCGAAGCTCGATACCGTAACGAGCAGCGCCGAGAGCGCGAACAGTTTGGCGAAGAACGTGTTGGGCGTCACGTCGCCGTAGCCGACGGTGCTGCCGGTGACGAGCGAGTAGTAGAACGCGTCGAAGACCGTCTCGACGCCGTTGAAGTCTTCTCTGAGGGCGTACGTGCCGACGGTCGCGTAGGTCTGCGCGCCGGCGATGGCGAGAAGCGCCGACAGTTGCGTCACCGTCAGGTCGAGCGCGCGGTCAAATGCGCGGTAGTTGAACAGCGAGAGCGCGAGGCTGACACCCGATAGACCGACCAGTACGGCGGCACGCTCCGGCGATTGGATGAGTCCCTGCGCGGCCGTCACCGGCAGGAGGATGACCGTCAAGTACCACGCCGCACGGAGGCGACGTCGGAGCCCAAACACGCTGACGAGAAGCAGAAAGCCGGTCAACGCGCCGGTGTAACTGGCCGTGATTCGAGCCGCGTCCGGAATGTACGGCGCGAGAATACCGCCGGCCGTCGGTGAACTGATGTTCACGAGACCGATGGCTACCGAGAGGACGGCGACGACGAACACCGTCCCGACAGTCGTTCGCGCGCCGAACCAACCGCGTACCGAGACCATACCTCTGGCACCTCCGCAGTGAGCGGGGAAAAACAGTCGGGTCTCAAAACGGGGCATAACCCGAAATCCACGTCGTCGGCACGCATTTATGCTGCCGACGAGTGGACAGGGCTATGGCTGCACTCCCCGTCGAAGTCGTCTACGGACTCTACTTCGGCGTTCTTACGGGACTCGTCCCCGCCGCCATTGCGTGGCTCTTGGGGTTCGGGTTCCGGTACGTCACGGGTGTCACCGTCCCCGGGCTGGCAGTCGTCGTACTCAGCGTCGCCATCGCCGGTGCGAGTGGGGGGCTCATGGCTCTCGCCGACCCCACGATTACGCAGTCGGAAAATCAGGTCCGACTGACGGTCGCACTGCTCGTCGTCCTGATGGGATCGTTGTACGCGCACAACCGCGGTGACGCCTTCGCCAACGAGATTCCGCGAAAGGTCTCGCTTCGAAAGCTCACGGAGCGAACGCTCTCAACCGACGTGGTCGAACTCGTCGGCGGGCGCGGACAGGTCCGCGTCGCCGTCGCGGGCGAAGTCGGAGATATCGAAGGCTATCCGCCGGTTCCACTCGATATTCGCACGCGTATTCGAAACGGCGAGTGGACCTTCCCCGCGGACATCCCGCTCGTGGAACTCGAATCGCGGCTCGCCGACCGACTGCAGACCGAATTCGACCTCGCGGCCGTCGAAGTCAGACTGGACGAACGTGCCCACGCAACCGTCTCGGCGGCCGCCCCCGTCGGCGGGCTTTCGAAGCGACTCCCACCCGGCGAACGCGCCGTTTCGGTCACCGCGCTCGTCCCGACCGGACTCGCACAAGGCGACGAGGTCGTGGTCGTCACCGACGACGAGACGGTTCCGGCGACCGTCGCGGGCGTGGATACGGTCGCCGAGACTCCCGTCGCCAGCGAATCGGACGACGACACCGACGACGATGCGCCGAAGGCCGCACCCCGCGCCCCGACAGCAGTTGGTGGGGTGGGTCGAGTCACGCTCTCCGTCGACCGGACTGCCGTCGAATCGCTCCTCAGTGCCGATGTGGAACGGTTCGTCGTCACGTCCCGCGGCGTGCGCCGCGAGTTCGAACTCGTGTCGCTGCTTCGCCGCGCCGGCAAACGATTCGCTCGACTCTCCGTCGGGGCTGACGGACCGCTCGACGACGTAACACTCGGGGATGTGAGTGTCCGCGATTCCTACGGTGTCGCCGTCCTCGCCGTCCGCCACGGCGGCAATTGGACGATTGCCCCGTGCGGAGACCAACGTGTTTCGGCCGGTGATACGGTCTACGCCGCCGGGTCGCGGGGTGACCTCGCCGCCTTCGAGGAGGTGGTCGCGTGATATCTGTTGTTCTCGCCGAACAGGTCACACTACTGCCCGCAGACGACTCGCTCGTCAGGCAAACCCTCCGATTCGTGGGTCTCGTCGTCGGCGCGTTCGTCGTCTCGGGCATCGTCTCCTTGCTCTACCGGTGGTACACCCGCGAGATGATTCCGCGCGCGCTCGCCATCCTCTTCGGCGGGGCGCTCGTCGCGCTGTACCTGAACACCATCGGCCTGTTCGGTGACTTTCTCACGGGAGACGAACCTGCGGTGTTCCAACTGGAGACGGTCCTTTTCAACACGGCGTCGCTCGCTGGCGGGGCGCTCATCTCTCCGGCCGGCCGGGTCGTTGGCGACCGACTCGCAACTGACGTATTCGCCGTTGCCGGCGCGAGAGAACTCAACAGCGACGTGAGCCGACTCGTCCGGACAGTCGGCCGTGTTTCCTCGGTGACGCTTCCCGAGGTAATCGACGATATCGGCGGCTACGACCCGGTTTCAGACGCGGTTAAAGAGCAGTTGAGCGGCAAGACGCTCTTATTCCCTCGCCGACTCACCGAAGCAGAACTTCGTGACCGACTCGTCACGCGAATTAAAGACGACCACGGCGTCGGCCACGTCGACGTGGAGTTCGAAGACGGCGACGTGTCGTATCTCGCACTCGGGAGTCGAGCAGCCGGTCTCGGCCCGACGCTCGCGCCGGGGACCGTCGCGCTCGCAATCCGCGGAGACCCCGGCTCCGGTGCGGCCGCTGGCGACCCGGTCCAGGTGTGGTCAGTGCCGAAGCAGGCTGCCGAACCCGACCCAAACTCGGAGGAACCGAAACAAATCGAGCGGGGGACCACCACTGACACGACCGACATGGTCGATTCACCGCCCGGTGGCGACGCTGGGGAACCCGAAGAACCGACACCGACTCGAATCGCCTTCGGCGAACTCCGAGGCGTCACAGAGGACGCAGCAACCATCGCCCTCGATGAGGAAGACGCAAGCAACCTATCTAGTAACGAACACTATCGGCTCGTCACGCTTCCGGCGAACCCACCCGTCGACCGCGAGTTCGCGTCGCTCCTGCGGAACGCCGACGAGACGATGGCTATCACGACAATCGTCGCCGATGCCAACCTCGATGGCAAACTCGTCTCCGACGTAGATACGACCGTTGCCGCCGTTCGGTCGGCGAACAAGCCTATCGACGCCATTCCGCCGCGGAGTCGGAAACTGGCTGCCGGAGACACGCTGTACGTCGTCGGCCGGCCGGAAGTGCTCCGGAAGGTCGAACGCCGGGCGACGATGGCCGACAGTCAAACAGATGGTGGTGACGATGCGGGCGATACGAACGATGGGAGTGATGCGGACGGCGAATCATCTCGACCGTCGGGGGCGCAATCCTCATGACCGCCGAGCGAGGAGACGGTATTATGGAGTGGAAACTGTTCGCTGACCTCGCTGAGGTTGCTGGAGCGCGAACCGTCCGCGTCGACGTCGAGGGCGGCGCGACCGTCGGTGACGCCCTCGACGCGCTGGTCGGGTCGCACCCGTCGCTCGAATCGCGAGTGTTCGCCGACGACGGCGAACTGTACGACCACATCAACGTGCTGCGAAACGGTGAGGCCGCGACGCTCCGCGACGACGCGGACGTTGGCGACGAACTGGCGCTGTTCCCGCCGGTTAGTGGCGGATGAGAGATAGCACCGACTCGGGGAAGAAAGCTTAGACTGTCCGTAGAGTTAGCCCATCGCATCAGAGCGAACAGCCGGATTCTTACGGGCGAAGTTGCTTACGGTCCCAACTCGGTGAGTCGTTTCCAGAGCCGAAGCCCGAGCGTCGCGCCGTCGGCCCAGAGTCGTTTCCCGCGCTTCGGCGGCGAGAGCAGACCGAATCGCTGCGTTGCGACGGTCTGCGGCTCGGTGTACTTCATGAGACCGTGGCGACCGTGCCGCCGTCCGAGTCCGGAGTCTTTCATCCCGCCCATCGGCGCGTCGATGGATGCCCACGCCGCCACGTAGGCTTCGTTGACGTTGACGGTCCCCGCGTCCAACCGAGTGGCGACTTGTTCGCCGCGTTCGGTGTTTTGCGTCCAGACGCTCGCGTTTAGCCCGTACGCAGAGTCGTTGGCGCGCTCGATGGCTTCGGAGACGCTTTCGACTTCGTACAGCGAGACGACCGGACCGAACGTCTCCTCGTCTGCGAGCGTCATTTCCGGTGTCACGTCGGTCAACACCGTCGGTTCGTAGAAATACGGTCCGAGTTCGGGGCGGGCGCGACCGCCGGTGAGGACCGTTGCCCCCTTCTCGACGGCGTCAGAAACGTGGGCCTCGACTTTCTCCAGCAACTCTTGGTCCAAGAGCGAGCCGACATCGTGGTCGTAGTCGTAGCCCGCATCGAGCGTGAGCGCCTGCGTCTCTCGAATGAATGCGTCGCGGAAGTCGTCGGCGACGGACTCGTGGACGTAGATTCGCTCGATGGAGATACACAGTTGTCCCGCATTGGCGAAACAGCCGCGAGCAGCGCCGCGGGCCGCCGCATCGACATCCGCATCGTCGAGGACCAAAAGCGGATTCTTGCCGCCGAGTTCGAGCGAGCAGTCGGTGAGATGCCGCCCTGCGGTTTCGGCGACGATGCGGCCGACTTCGGTGCTCCCGGTGAAGCTCACGTAGTCGACGCCTTCGATGAGCGAGTCGCCGAGCGTCGGTCCTTCGCCGGTGACGACCTGCAAGACCGTGTCCGGAAGCCCGCACTCGCGGAGCAGGTCGAGCGCCCACAGCGCCGTGAATGGCGTCCCCTCGTCGGGCTTGAGGACGACGGCGTTGCCCGCGAGAAGGGCCGGAATCGATTCCGACACCGACAGCGATAGGGGGTAGTTCCAGGGCGAAATAACGCCGACGACACCGACTGGGTGGTGATGTTCGACGGTCTTCGTCACGAACGGAACCGCACCCGAACGCCGGGTCGGTGTGAGAGCACGCTCTGCGAGATTCGCGTAGTATCTAGCTGTCGTGGCGGCGTCGAGGACTTCTTCGAGCGCATCTGGGCGGGCTTTACCGGTCTCGGTCTGAATCACGTCGAGGAGGGATTCGCGGCGGTCGAGAAGGGCATCGTGGAATCGACGAAAAACGGCGGCGCGGTCTTCGACGGGCCACGTTGACCACTCTGACCGGGCCGTCCGGGCTTCATCAACTGTCGATTGAACGTCCTCGGGAGTACACAGCGGGACCTCACCGACGACACTGTCGTCGTACGGGGCCCGAACTAGGAGTTGCTCGCGGGAGCCATCCGGCGAGACGAGGTGGGCGAGCGATTCCAGTTGTGCGGACGTAACTGGAGGAACAGGGGAATCGGCCATGCGCCCACGTAGGAAGTGAAGATACTAACCGCCGTGGAATGGGGAAAAACGGAAACCGAAGTGTAGCGGAGTCGCGCCGAAAGGGAAGGCCGCAGTGAAACGTTACTCTTCGGGGCGCGGAAGTGCCGTAAAGAGCGTCTGAACGATGGAGAACGGGTCGTAGACGGACTGGTGGCACTGACAGTAGACGCCGTCTTCAGCGTTGAACTTGGCGGCGTCGGAGGACTGCTTGTACCCGGGGACACAGCAGAAGTGGGTACACTTGTTGAGCCACGCGATGACGCCCTTATCGGTCGAAGCAGCGAGCCACTCGTTGTCCTTGGCTGCCTCTTCGATGCGCTTCGAGCGGAGCACCTGAATCGGAATCACGTTTTCGACGTCCTGCGAGCGCCACGTACCGGTCGCGGGCTTGCCGAGGCCGGACTGACCGATATCGTTGCCCCATTCGGTGTAGTCGTCGAAGTCCGCGATGTTCAGTTTGTCACCGGAGCTGTAGGCATCCCTCTGCCAGTCGTATTTACCACTGTCAGAACGGAAGTAGTTGTCAGACTCGAAGTCGGGGGCGAGTCCCTCGTAGGACTGCACACCGCAGTACTGGAACCAGTCCTGGGAGTAGGTAACACCGGTACCTTTGTAGTCGTCTACCAGGGCAAGACTGACTTCGACACCATTCTGTGTGACAGTCTGTACATCGGGCCAAACACCCTTGATGAAACCGTCACTATCGATCTCGATCGGAATCTGCGGCATGCCGCGCGGAGCGGGACCGGCGGTGTTCTCGATGGCGTACGCCTGTGTCGAACCGCCACCGTGGCCGGACGAGGACGTTGCGGTGTTGATGGCGGCCGCACCCGTCGTTCCCACGCCCGCGAGTGCCGCTCCCCCGACGACGCCTTTGACGAACCGGCGGCGACCCGAGTCGGCGGGGTACTTGTCGCTATCGCTCATACCCTGAACTTCGACCCGGTCAGTAAAAGCGTGACGAATCCCCCGTGTTACGATAGACCACGAAACGCCCGCCCCCAATACTGTGGGTGGTGAATTACGCGATTCTTGGTGGTGGCCGAGAAACCCACCAGTTGGTTACTAACATTCGTTCATAACTAAATTATGGGCAATTTTTCGGCGCTACTCGTGGGCTTTTACAACGTGGTACTCGTATTCGAGTACGAGATGCGACTGCACACCAGAGACGTCAGACAGGACGTCCGCGAGCTTGGGGCACTGCTCGGGGACGTACTGGAGGCACAGACCTCTACGGCGTCGTTCGAGACGGTCGAAGAGCTTCGACAGGCCGCTATCGCCTACAGAAAGGGTGAGGCGGGGTCCCGCGAAGCACTCTACGAAGTGCTCGGTGACCTCGACCCCGAACGCGAGAGTATCGTCGCGCGGGCGTTCACCACGTACTTCGAACTCATCAACCTCGCCGAAGAGCGCGAGCGCGTTCGCGTCATTCGCGAGGCGTCGCAGGAAGGAACGCTCGAAGACGGCATCCTCGACACACTCGACACACTCCAAGCGGAGGATGTCGACGAGGAACTGCTCGGGCAGGTTCTCGAAGACGTGCTCATCGAACCGACGTTCACGGCGCACCCGACCGAAGCGCGCCGGAAGACGGTGAAAGCGAAGCTTCGCTCCATCGCAAACCGACTTGAGACGGTCGACGAGCGCCGCCTCACCGACCTCGAACACGACCAGGAATGGCGGCACATCGTCGCCGAGGTGACGAGCCTTTGGCAGACCTCGCAGGTCCGCAACCGCCGTCCGGAGCCGACCGACGAGGCCCGAAACGTCCAGTGGTACCTCGAAAACATCCTCTTCGACGTCGTCGGCGAGGTGTACGAGGAACTCGAAGAGGAACTCCACAAGGAGTACCCCAACCTCGACGTGCCGAAGCTGTTCGAGTTCCGGTCGTGGGCCGGGTCTGACCGTGACGGCAACCCCTTCGTCACACCTGAGGTCACAGAAGACACACTCGCCCGCCAGCGGAACGTCGCCCTCGAACAGTACAGCAGCGCCCTCAAGCGTCTCTCCGGTGTGCTGAGTCAAGACGCAACACGAACCGACCACGGTCCCGAACTCGAACGCTCGTTGAAGGCCGACCGCGAACTGCTTCCGGTCGTGGCGGAGGAAGCAGACGAGCGCTATCCCAACGAGCCGTACCGCCAGAAACTGAAACTGATGCGCGAGCGACTTCGCCGCATCGAAGACGTTCGACCCAACGGCTACGCCGAAGCGAGCGAACTCATGGAGGACCTGGGAGTCATCGACACCAGCCTTCGTGAGATTGGTGCCGAGCAGGTCGCGGACGTGTACGTCGAACCCCTGATGCGACAGGTCGATACCTTCGGCTTCACGCTCGCCAGCCTCGACCTCCGCGACCACCAGGAGAACCACACCGAGGCCGTGCACGAAGCCCTCGCGCACGAAGGACTCGACTACTACGGGAGCTCCGAGGAGAAGCGCGTCGAACTCCTTACCGACGCGATTCTTCAGGAAGAACCAGTCGTCGACCTCGAAAACCCCGGCGACGTGTCTGAGACGGCCCAGCGCGTGCTTCGCCGCTTCCGCAAACTCGGCGAATGGCAGCGCGAGTACGGCGTCAGCGCCATCGACACCTACTGTATCTCGATGACCGAAGAGCCGTCGCACGTCCTCGAAGTACTCTTCCTTGCCGACCAGGCCGGCGTCGTCTCTCTGCCGGACCACTGCGGTCTCGATGTCGTTCCGCTTCTCGAAACCGAGTCGGCGCTGAACGGCGCGCGCCGCATCATGGGAACGCTGTTCGAGAACGAGGCGTACGGCAAGGCGCTCGCCGCCCGGAACAACGTCCAGGAGATTATGCTGGGCTACTCCGACTCCAACAAGGAAAACGGCTTCCTCGCGGCCAACTGGGACCTCTACAAGAACCAGCGCCGCCTCGCCGACATCTGCGACGATTTCGACGTGACGATGCGGTTGTTCCACGGTCGCGGCGGCTCGATTTCCCGCGGCGGCGGCCCGATGAACGAGGCGATGCTGGCGCTGCCGAACGAGACCATCACGGGTCAAATCAAGTTCACGGAGCAGGGCGAGGCAATCGCCGAGAAGTACGCCAACCCGCGCGTCGCGGAGCGAAACCTCGAACAGATGCTCAACGCCCAGATTCGCGCCCGCCTGCAAGCGATTCGGCAACCCGAAGAGGAGGTTCCCGACCGCTGGGTTGACGCCATGGACACGATGGCGGCGGCCGCCCGCGAGGAGTATCGCAACCTCCTCGAATCCGACGGGTTCGTCTCCTACTTCGAGCAGGCGACGCCCATCACGGTCATCGAGGAGCTCAACCTCGGCTCTCGGCCGGCCTCTCGGTCCGGCGAACGCACTGTCGAGGACCTCCGTGCCATCCCGTGGGTGTTCTCGTGGACGCAGTCGCGGTGTATCCTCCCCGGTTGGTACTCGCTGGCCGCGGGGGTCAACGCCTATCTCGACGACGGCGGCGACATGGACGCCCTCCGCGAGATGTACGACGAGTGGCCGTTCTTCCGCAGCACGCTCGACAACGCCGCGATGTCGCTGGCACGTACGGACTTCGAAATCGCCGCCGAGTACGCCGACCTCGCGGACGAAGACCTCCGCGAAGAGTTCTTCACGCGACTCACCGCCGAGTACGAGGACGCCGCGAACCTCATGCTCGATATCAGCGAGCGCAGTAGCCTCCTGAAGCGCGAGTGGCTCAAAGAGAGCCTCCGCCGCCGGAACCCCTACGTCGACCCGCTGAACCTGTTACAGACGCACCTGCTCGCGCAGACCCACCGGACCGAAGAAGAAGAGCGAACCCTTCGGCTCACGGTCAAAGGTATCGCTGCGGGGATGAAGAACACGGGCTAACCCCGAGATTGAAGCACACGAGGTACCGAATCCGAGATAGCTGAACACGGAACCGTTCGACCCCTCGGCCACCCACCGAGACAGTCAACCGACTCGCGCGGAGTCAGGCCCGCCGCAGGTCGTACGCATTCGAGCAAACCGGGCAGGTCTCTCGTGCCACGCGATATTCGCGTTTGAGCCGATGCCGAACGCCGTCAAAGTCGGCCGTTCCTTCGTATCCCGATTCGACTTGCTGTCCGCAGTGTGGGCACACCACCACCACCGTTGCCATATTCAGACGTACGAGAGTGTTCGCTATATATGTTCACTCAGTTCGGGAGCAGCCGACACACAATCCTTCGAGGCGTCGGAAACGAACCCGGAAACGAGGCTCGGAACAAGGCCGGAAGTGAGGTCAAAAGGGAGGCAAAAACTTCGAATCAGGCCACTGAGTGGCCTGTAGGTGACGGGTTCGGCTGGGGTGTCTAGACCTGATTCCACGGCGCTTCGTCGAAGTCGACGATGCGGTGGGTTTCGTCGATGGCGTCGATGGCTGCCACGTCTTCGTCGTCGAGTTCGAGGTCGAGCGCGGCGAAGTTGTCGCGGATGTGTTCGGGCGAGGCGGCCTTCGGGATGGGCGTCGCGCCCTTCGCCATCAACCACGCGAGGCTGACCTGCGCGGGCGACGCGTCGTGTTTCTCCGCGATGTCGGCGATGGTATCGTTTTCGGCGACCTCGTTGCGCGCGATGGGCGAGTAGGCGACGAGGTGGTGGTCGTGTTCCTCGGCGAACGCGCGGAGTTCGTCCTGCTGGAGCAGCGGATGCATCTCGACCTGGTGGGCGAACACCGGGGCGTCGAGGCTCTCGATAGCCGTTTCGAGTTGGTCGGGTCGGAAGTTGCTCAGGCCGATGTTGGCGATGAGTCCGTCCTCGTAGAGTTCGTCGAGGGCTGCGAGTGTCTCCGCTTCGTCGTAGCTGTCGAGCGGCCAGTGGACGTACAACAGGTCGATGGTTTCGACGCCGAGTTTCTCGGCGGACTCCCGTGCGGTCTCCAGTACGTCGTCGTAGCCGAGGTTGTCGGTGTCGAGTTTCGTCGCCACGAAGATGTCGTCGAGGTCAACGTCCGACTCGGCGAGACCCTCGCCGACGAACTCCTCGTTGTCGTACATCTGGGCCGTGTCGATGTGGCGGTAGCCCACGTCGAGGGCGGTCGTTACGGCTTCGACGCACTCGTCGCGGTCTTCGAGTTTGTACGTCCCGAAACCGAGTTGCGGGAACTCCTTCATGAGCGAGTAAATTCGCGCAGAGGGTTCAAATCCTACGGTTGCGGAATCCGGTGTGGGGTTCGTCTCCGTGCTGTTATCGGATACTATGTGGGTTCGACTACATCGAATTCGGCCGCAAGAATGGGAGAGACTCCGAGAATAAGGAGTCGATACAGGCCGGGCGACAAGTCAGTCTGTCCCTCCTCGGCGTGCTCTTCGAGTCCGGACTTCGAGAGTTCGATACGCTCTTCGAACGTCTCTCCTGGAGACAACTCCGTGGCGCACATTCGAGGGACCCGCTTACCGGTCCACACGACCTGCTTCCAGTCTCCTTCGACTTGTTTCTCAAGTGCCCACGGATTTCCGCAGCCAAGGACATGCACCGAGTCGCCCGTGTTAGTCACCCGGTACTTCACCAGGTCGCCGAGATGAATGGGTTCTTGAGTTACCTGAAGTTGCACATCCTCTCGGGTGGAGACGACGCGGTTTCCCTCCCGGTACTCCGGCTGTGATTCTCTTCGTCGTTTCAGCGCGCCAATCCCAGCAAGTGCGATACCACCGATACCAAGTGAGGTAACGAACGTCCGCCGATTCATGTCAAACAATTATTTTTTGAGGTTGTAAATCACATCGGTACCGGTTACTACCAAATCAGTCGTGTTGCGGCCGGTACTGTTCGACTGGCTCGTCTCTGGCTGGTGCGTCGTCGTGGGGAGAACGACAATAAACGACAGCCTCGACTACTCACTCGGTTCGACGGTGAGGTAGCCGTCTTCGACGTCTTTCAGGAGCGCCCCGTAAAATAAAAACACGAGGATGGCACCGTAGACGGTGATACATAAGATGAACGATGGAATCTGAGATAGCGGGGTCGTCCGGAGGAGAAGCATCCCGAGGAACGTCCCGAAGACCGTGAGCAAGCCACTCGCCGCACCGGCCCAGTAGTTGGGTTGGTCCCGCCGTATCAACAGCGGAACGTCGAACCGTCGTTCGAATCGGCGGACGACGATGGGGAGAACGAACACCCCCGGAAACGTGGCGAGTCCGTACCAGTAGCCACTTCCGAAGACAGGCGGCGTGAGTACCGTCACACAGAAGAGAAGCACGAACAGGCCGGCGGCGTTTCGTCGCTTCTGAAACATATTCGTTCGCCCATCATGTCGCTCTATTAATCATTGTGTTGGTGGCACGACGGGGACACACCGGACAGCCATCTCCGCGCGAAAACATACATGTCACAGC
>NZ_JBZRPK010000371.1:0-3745 GCF_058382125.1 Haloferax sp. s1 | reverse complement strand
GAAGGGACGCTCTGCTGGTGGCTCGACTGGTTTTCGGAGTTTGCGGGGGCGTTAAAGCGCGCCCGCGGGAAGGGAGAAGGGGGCCACTACGCCGCCGCTGGCAAGGTCGACCGGAAATGGGTCCTGGAGCGTTCGTATGGCTACGTCAAGACGGAAAAACGCGAGATTGAGCAGCAGACCGAACACAGCTTCGACGCCTCGGAGGGTGTGACCGCCGAGTTCGTCACCTTCTCGCCGGACGATGTCGACGAGTAGCCAACAGCCGGACGTCCTCACGCCAGCGCCGCAGTACAAGGTCCACGAAAAACAGCGCGAGTTACTCGAGTCGGACGCTCGGTTCCGAGTCGCGAAGTGGGGTCGGCGTGGGGGCAAGAACATCGTCTCGGCTATCGACAACGTCGAGCGCGGACGCGATCCCAGCGCAAGTCAATGGGGGAGCGACGACCCACGGAATACGATCATCTGGTTTGTCGGACCATCGTACGACCAAGCCTACCGGTACGGCTACCAGAAACTCAAGTCCGCGATACCAGACTCGTGGATTGAGAGCAAGTCCGAATCAGAACCGTACGAGATCACGCTCATCAACGGCGTCAACTACCAGTTCCGAACGTTTGCATATCCAGAGACGCTCCAGGGTGCCGGCGTCGACCACATCATCGTCGACGAGGCGGACTATATGCCGGACAATCTCTGGTACAACGACCTCGAGCCGATGCTCATGGACACGATGGGATCGGCGCTCTTGATCTCGAAACCCGTCCGGCCGCGGTCGTATTTCCAGCGCTACTACGACCTCGGACAGTCCTCCGACCACCCGCAGTACTTCTCGTCGCGCGCGACATCGGCTGACAATCCGTTCATCGCCGAAGATCCGATGGACAAGAAGGGAACAGTCCCCGACCACGTGTTTCAACAGGAGTATCTGGCCCAACTCCCCGACGATGGCGGGCAGGTCTTCAAGAAACTCGATGAACGGCTGTTCACCGCGAGCTACCAACTCGTCGGCGACGTCATCGAGGGCATCGGCGAGGCAAAGCGCGACCCAAGCGAGTGCACGCCACCGTTTGCTGCCGGCGTCGACTTCGCACGCCACCGCGACTACCGCGTGACGACCGTCCTAGACGCGGCTGGTGAGTTGGCGTACTACTCCCGTGGGCAAAACGAGAGCTGGGATACTATCGAGGCGGACATCAAGGCGGTCCACGCAACGTATCCTGGAATCGTCGTCCCCGACGCCTCCCGGGACAACAAGATCATCCCCGACCTCGCCCAGGCCGGCGTCCGACTCGAGCCGACGAAGTTCTCGAAGCAGACAAAGAAGTCGCTCATCGAGGACCTCGTCACGCGCGTCGAGACTGAGGAGTTGACTGCCCCGAGTGTCCCGGAACTCGATCAACTGCGCCTCGAACTGCGACAACTCGAGAAGGACGTCACCCAGGGTGGCTACACGCGCTACCACGCACCCGAAACGGGCCACGACGACTGCGTCGACTCGCTCGCCTTGGCGGCGTCGGCACTCGACCGTATCCAAGAGGCGGCCCGTCGACGCCAGGCACGCGCCGGAGACGAGCCGGACACGGGCGTTTCCTACCTCTAATCATGTACTCAACACGCGAGACCTGCCGCTCTTGCGGCGCTGACCTGCGTACTGATCGTGAACAAGCCCGTGGCGTCTGCGACGGCTGTCCACGCGTGAGGGTTGAGAAATGAGTGACACTGACGGCGAGTCGACACAGAAGATCGACCTCAACGTCACGACGTTCGGCGGCCTCGAGAAGGCAGAAGATACGACGCAACTTGACGAGCGCCGCATCGCGACGGACCTCGGCCGTGGTATCCAGTCGCCGTACAACCCCGACCGGCTTGCCGCCTACTACGAACTCAACGAGACACACTCAGCGTCGATCCGCAAGAAGGCACGCTATGAGGTCGGTCATGGGTTTAATCTCGTTCCGCATCGAAGCGTCCCCGACGCCGAGAGCGCGTCCGACGACCAGCGCAAACGCGTCGTCGACTTCTGGCACGGGACTGAGTCGTCGTGGATGGTCGGTCCCAACGGAACGGCCGCCACCACGCCCGAGGAGGTCCTTGAGCAGGCTCGGATTGACTACCACGGGATTGGGTGGTGCGCCATCGAGATTCTCACCAGCAACGATGGTACGCCAACGGGCCTTGCTCACGTCCCCGCCCGGACTGTCCGCGTACGAAAAAAGGACACAGACGGTGACGAGGTCGTGAAAGGTCACGGCTACGTGCAGATCCGACAGGGCCGACGTCGCTACTTCGGTGAAGCGGGCGACCGCTACGGCGATAACCCAACGTTCGTCGACCGGGAAACCGGTGAGACTGCAGACGATGCGCGAGACCTTCCGAACGGCCCCGCGAATGAACTCATCTGGGTGCAGAACCCGAGTCCGCTCGCGCTCTACTACGGGGTTCCTGACTGGGTCGCGGCGACGCGAACCATCGCGGCCGACGAGGCGGCGAAGGACTACAACCACGACTTCTTCAACCACGACGCGATCCCACGCTACGCCATCAAGGTTACTGGCGGTGAGCTCTCTGAACAGTCGAAACAGGAGCTCAGAGAGATGTTCAACAACCTGCAGGGGTCGCCACATCGGACGGTCCTCCTGGAGCTCAAAAAGTTCGGTCAGAACATCGACGACGACGTCGACATCGAACTCGAGCCACTGTCGGCGTCGCGGACCGAGGACATGGACTTCCAGAACTTCCGCAAGCGCAACGAGCACGAAATCGCAAAAGTCCACGAGGTCCCACCCGTCCTCCTGAACCGGACGGAGACGTCGAACCGTTCGAACTCCAAGGAACAAGTCCAAGAGTTCGCCCTCAGCGTCATCGCCCCCGAGCAACAGAAATTCGCCGCCCGACTCTACCAGGTGATCCACCAGCAGGGGCTCGACGCCCCTGATTGGACCATCGAGTTCGAACTTCGAGGGGCGGAGCAACCGAAGGAAGACGCCGATGTCGCCCGTACGCTCATCGCTGCAGGGCAGGGTTCGCACACTATCGACGAGGCGCGTGCCGAAGTCGGGCTCGACCCGCTTCCAGACGACCATCCGGTCGACGGCGACACGTTGCTGGCGGATCTCGGTGGGTCCGATCCACTGCAGCAGGCCGCCGATCCGGAGCGCCCCGACTACCTCCCTCCCGAAGAGAACCGTGTCGGTGAGCGGACGTCCGTCACGGCGAAAGCGCCTCTTGAGACGAAGCAGTTCGACAGCAGCAACCTCGAAGACGGCCTCTACGACGCCGGTGAGGAGGAACTCTACATCTCGTTCAAGCGCGACGAGGGGCAGAACTCGGTGTACGTCTATTTGGACGTCCCCGAAGAGGAATGGGAGGGACTGCAGGCGGCCGCGTCGTCGGGATCGTACCACTACGATAACATCCGCCTCGAGTACGAGTACGAAGAGATCACGAACAACCACGAGCGGCTGACTGACCAGTAGCTCTGCAGAACCGATGATGGTACGCCCTCGCCGGGGCCTCTGCCTGAGTGCTGTACCGGCGTTCTCACAGGATTACGATGACTGACACAGTAGCGCGTCGCTTCGAGAAGACAGTCGCCATCAAGGAGATAGACACGGAGGCCCTCACCGCGACCGGTGCGGTGTTGGTCCCGTGGGAGAACGGCCACCAACGCGCCTCCTTCCGCCCGGAAGCCGGCGCGTCGATGTTCCACCCCCACGTCGCCGTTGGGGTGACGCCGGCCGCGTTC
>NZ_JBZRPK010000372.1:0-3751 GCF_058382125.1 Haloferax sp. s1 | reverse complement strand
CAGGTCGGCGACGGTAAGCACAAGGCGATGGACCTAGTCGAGACTGTCGAGGTTACCGTTCGTGACGAGGCCAGCCTCAGCCTCGATACGAGTGTCGACGGTAGCGTCGTCGAGTGGGACATCACCGCCGAGAACTACACCATCGAACCGTCCAGTAACGGAATCAACTCGAACGCTGGTCATCTCCACGCGCTCATCGACACCGACCACGTCCCGGTCGGCGACGTCATTCCGAGCGACGCACGCCACATCCACTTCGGCGATGGCTCGACGAGTGGCAGTCTCGATCTCGCAGAACAGTTAGGTGACGAGTACGAACCCGGCGAACACACGATTCACTTCCAAGTCGGGTCGGGTACCCACCGCGCAACGATGGTTCACACCCACACGACGGTCACGACCGAGTAGAGCACCAACAATTCCGTCACAGTAGTGGGAACTCACTGTCTGCAGATCATCTGCGGAGAGTGAGAAGTATTTGAATCTGTCATACCCAGAACCCCTCTCACAGTCCAAATGCGGATAACAACTGGACAAGAACCATCTCGAGTCGATCGAAGACCGGAATCCAGCCAAATAGGAACCAAATACCAGCCAGATACATCACGAACACGCAACCCGCACCGGCGACCACTTCCAGACCGCTATGCGTTACCTCTCCTGCGCCGTCCGGTGGATCAACCCAGGGGAGACGGTGATATTCCGGCGCGAACCACTCGAAAGCACCGCAGTAGAATATCAGCAGTCCGATACCAATGAAGGTGGGTATCACGGTAGTCATATCTACCATTCGACGTTCCTACTACTTTAAGTAATTTAGGCCGACTCGTCGCCACCGAATGAGCAGATAGACCAGACAAACGGGGCCGCTCGCGAGCGTGATCGACACGATACCGAGGCCGAGGAGACCAAGCAATCCGAGGGGCTTGTCTTCTGGGAGCGGTACCGGCGGGAAGACCGTAATAAGTGTCACCCCCGCAGCGATGCCGAGGATCGCAGCGATATACCGCGGCCACGACGGTTGCCACTCCGCCTCTGCCGCGTTGAGTGAACCGATATCTCGGAGTATTCCGTGGATACCGAGGAGGGCGGAGACGTATAGCCCCATGAGCAAGAAAAACTGGAGGATTACAAACACCCCTAAATCGGTCCCGGTAGCAGAGAGGATGCTCAAGAAGAGGAGCGTTCCCACAGTGAGCACGGGAAACCAGGGGTATGTCCGAAACCGGAGCGGAGTCGGGTCATCAGCCATCTTCTGTGCAGAGTTATTCCCTTCTCATAAATTCATACGACGCGCTCACTTACGCATAATTGATATATCATATTTGGTGGTCCTGTTCTCGCCCGACGACCGCATGAAGGAATCCCCAGTTCCGGAACCCGGGATTCTCCTCTGTCGAATCCGCGGATGAACAAACCGACACTCGTCGTCCGCTCCTACTCTTGCCGTCCGCTTAGAGGCCGTTCAAAGAAAACTGAGGACGCGGGACAGCGCTGCGGTTATGACGGTTATGACGCCGTTTCGTTACTTCTCTCCGCGTCTTCGGGGGGCTGCTGGAGCCACGAGTCGAACTGGACGTTCGACTGTCCGGCGTGACCTGAGTCCTCCGAGACGGCTGTGCCGCTTCCGTTTGCCAGTGTTCCCGTCACAGGGTCACCGGGTATCTCGTCGTCCGCGCTCGACGGTCCGTCTCTCGCGCCCCAAAAGTTCCCTGTGGCATTCAGTATGTCTTGGTTCTCGTTCAGCACACCGTAGGCTCCACTACCGGCGATGACATTGCCGTGTACCGAGACGAGTTCGGCCCCCTCAGCATCGGGCGAACAAGTGATAGTTTTCTGGATGAGGATACCGTTCGTGTTGGCTCTGAGGCTGTTGGACTCGACGATAAGCGGTCGGTCCGTTGCCTTCACGAGGAGACCGTTCTCATTGTTCACGATATTGTTTTTGCGGACATCGTTCGTCCCCTCGGAGAACGTATTTACAAGGGAGACCACAATGCCGTTCCCGTTGTTGATAAGCGTGTTCTCGGCAACTGTGTTGTTCACCGAGTCTCCGTCGAGTTCGATTCCTGACTCACTATTGATAACTTTGTTGTCCACAATCGCGTTCTCTTGTGCGACGGCATCGAGCAGGATACCGGTCTGTGCGCCGATAACCGTGTTGTCTTGGACGGTATTCAACCCCGCATCGCTGAGATAGATGCTCTCTTCAGGTGCCTCGTTGGGGTTTGTAAGTACGTTGTCCTCGACGGTGACGTTTGTAGACACTTCTACGCTGACGTCGCTGTTCGTAAGCCGGTTGTCCGCAACGAGTGTGTGGCCACCTCGACTCCAACTGACGGCAATACTTCCGTTCGTGATCTCGTTCCGGATGATCCGGTTTCCGGTGGATTGTGACTGATCGGGATTGACGCTAATCGTTCCGTTCACGATTCGGTTCGACGCGACGACGTTGTTGTCGACCCCGCCCCCGTATTCTTGGGCCGTGACGCTGAGAGAAATCGCAGTCCCCGCTGAGCCGTTGGGGTCGGTAATCTCGTTCCCGTGGACGGAGGAGTTACTGGCGACATTGAAGTGGACGCCGGTATCGCTGTAGTCGGTGAGCGTATTGTCCACGACGGTAGCGTTGTTCGACTTAACCACGAGAACGCCGCTGTCGACGTTGCTGAGTGTTGCGTTACTGACGGTGGAGCGATGTGCCGCCGTCACGTACCCGAGTCGTGACTCGGCCGACCCGATTTGAACACCCACAACCGAATCAGCGATAGCGACGTTCGTCGCCGTGGCATTCCGCGTGTTGACGAAGGAAATCCCGGTCTCCCAAGACTCGGCGCTGAGCGAACGGACCGTAACGTTCTCGTAGGCATCTTGGGCACGCTCCTCGGTTGCAGTCGCGTCGACCGCAATCCCGTCACCGTCGCCGATCAGGGTGTGGTTTCCACCATTCAACACGACATCGCTGGTTTCGATCTGGATGCACGTGTCGGCGGTGGTGTTCGTGATGTCCTTCCCTAACGTGTAGACGCCCGGTGAGGTGATTGTCGTACAATCAGTGATTGGTTGTGTTCCTGGTTCTTGGGCTGTGGCAGTAACAGCACCGGCCACCGTCCCGGCGACAATGACTCCGGCGATGGCGAGTACCATGACTATTTTACGCATGTCCGACTCGGAGACGAATTCCTGCGTAGATTATTATCGGTTTGATAAGGCATTTTAAACCCGTAATTCAGATAGTGTCTTTTTTGTCACATATTCCATTATGTCGTGCGATTGAACAAACGACGACAAGACATCAGCGCACAAAAACCAGAATGACCCGACCCCACACTCTCCACGCCACCACACAAAAGTCGGCAGCCTCGGCACCAACCACCTACGACTCGATGTGCTCGATACGCTGTTTCGAGACGTTCGCCCGGGTGACTTCGTCGTCCATCCAGTCGGGAGCGTCGTCGTCTTTCTCCTCGACCCACGCCCAGCCTTCGTAGACGTGCACCTTGTCGGTCCCTCGCTCACGAAGTCGAATCGTCGCTTTCCCATCCACATCCTCGAGGCTCGGTGCGGCGGGGAGTCGACGGGCGGCCTTCAACGCTGCCTGTCGGGGATACTTACCGCTGAACACGCTCGTCTCTTCGCCGTCGTCCTCCACGAGAACGAAGTTGCGTTTGCCATCTTCTCGGACCATGCCGGGTAGTAACACGCACTCCGAATTAGTAGTTCGTGTCAACCGAACGTTGGATGATTCCCATCC
>NZ_JBZRPK010000373.1:0-3759 GCF_058382125.1 Haloferax sp. s1 | reverse complement strand
CGACAGTAACGCCGACAATCGTCCCACAGGCACGCTGGTCCCAGTGCGGCGCACCGAGACCGGCGAAAGCGGGAACGAAGTAGACGCCGTCAGTCGAGTCGACCGACCGAGCGAGCTTTTCGGACTCGGAGGCGTTCTCGATGAGCGTCATGTCTTCGAGCCATTCGATAGCCGCGCCGGTGATGAAAATCGACCCTTCGAGAGCGTACTGGACGGGTTCGCCGGAACGCTGGAAGCCGACGGTCGTAAGCAGGCCGTGTTCGGACATGACTGCCTCTTCGCCGGTGTTCATGAGCATGAACGAACCGGTACCGTAGGTGTTCTTGGCGTCGCCAGCGTCGAAACAGGTCTGGCCGAACAGCGCGGCCTGCTGGTCGCCGAGCGCACCCGCGACGGGCACTTCGGCACCGAGGAAGCCGCTTGCGTCGGTCTCGCCGTAGTGGTCGTCGTCAGACGACGGTCGAACTTCGGGGAGAATCTCGCGGGGGACGTTGAACTCGTCGAGGAGTTCGTCGTCCCACTCCATGTCGTGGATGTTGAACAACATGGTCCGCGACGCGTTGGTAACGTCCGTGATGTGGTTACCCGTCAGCTTGTAGATGAGCCACGTGTCGATGGTACCGAAGGCGAGTTCGCCTTCCGCGGCGCGGTCGCGGATATCTTCGGGTCGCGAGCGCTGAAGCTTGATGGGGTCGGAGTTATCGAGTATCCATTCGGCCTTCGTCGCAGAGAAGTATGCGTCGGGTTCGAGTCCCGTCTTCGCGCGCACTTCGTCCGTCTTACCGTCCGCTTCGAGCGTCTCGATTCGGTCCGTCGTGCGGCGGTCCTGCCAGACGATGGCGTTGTGAATCGGCTGTCCAGTCTCACGGTCCCAGACGATGGTCGTCTCGCGCTGGTTCGTGATACCGATTGCTTCGAGTTGTTCCGGGTCGAGAAGCGCGTCGTTGAGCGCCTCGTTGATGACCGTCTTCGTATTCTCCCAAATCTCGTTTGCGTCGTGTTCGACCCAACCGGGTTCGGGGTAAATCTGTTCGTGCTTCTCGTAGGCGTTGGCGACCACCTTTCCGTCGTGGTCGAACACCATGAAGCGCGTGCCTGTGGTACCTTGGTCGATGGCACCAACGTATGTTTCTCCTGACATTTCTAACCAACCTCGATACGAACTCTCCGAACGAGAGTCCTACCAGTACAAACGTGCACAAATTATATGATAAATCTTTCTTTACTCCCGATTAACTACCTCGAATAGATAACTCCGTTGGAGAGGCACTCTACGTAGGGATAATCGGCAAAACATTTCGTACGCCCACCCCTAATAGTTATGTTTTCGAAATGTCGGGGTGGACAGACCCTACGCGTTCGTCACTGACGAACTAGATCAGTCGTAACAGAAACTATTCTACCGGTTTATCGAGTTTTCAGCGGATTTTGTGTATGTATGTCGTTGTGCGCCTGCTGACTCGAACTGGACGCAAGGTCGATAGCGGCGGCGACTGCCAACCGCTTTGGGTGCGCGCTCTCCTGCGCGTCTCAGACTAACGCTTCTTCGAGGAGCTGCAGCGGGTGCTTGATGTCGTAGCCCGTGCCGTGTTCCATCTGCATCGAACACGTCGGACACTCGGTCATCCCGACGTCGCCTTGGGCGTGCTCCATGTGGTCGAACATGTCGGCAGCGATTTGCATCGACTTGTCGTATTTCTCTTCCTTCCAGCCGTAGGTACCGGAGATGCCGGAACAGGAGTCGCCCACGTCCTCGATTTCGACGCCGTCGAGTTCACGGAACAGTTCGACTGACTGCCGGTCGAGACCCTGATTGCGGGCGTGACACGGCGCGTGGTAGGCGAACGACTGGTCGTCGACGGACACTTCTCGAAGCTCGTCTTCGAGGTTCTCGTGGATGCGGAGGTATTCGAGCGCCTCGTAGGTGTGTTCGGATACGTCTTTGATGCCGTCGATGTCGAACAGTTCGGGGTACTCCTGGCGGAGCGACATCGAACACGAGGTACACGACGCGATGACATCGTAGCCCTCGTTGAGCAGGCCGGAGAAGTTCTCGACGTTGATACCGGCGGCGCGTTTTGCGTCCTCCAACATCCCGTTTGCGAACATCGGCGTCCCGGAACAGCGCTGCTTGGGGACGACGACTTCGTAGCCGAACGACTCGAAGACGCGCACCATCGCCTTGCCGACTTCGGGCGTGTTGTAGTTGGAGTAACAGCCGTGGAAGTAGGCGACGCGCTTTTCTTCGGAGCGGACCTTCGGGCCGCCGCGTTCGTTCCACCACTCGCGGAACGTCTGCGTGGCGAACGCGGGGAAGTCACGTTCGGACGTAATACCGAGCACTTTCTCGTTGACCATCTGGACGAGCGAGTTCCCCATCATGGCGTTCGTCAGGCGGGGGAACATACTGCCCAGTTGGGCGAGCGTCCCGTAGTTGGCGAGGATGCGGTTGCGGATGTACTCCCGCGAGAGTTTGTCCATCTCCTCTTCGACGTACTCGCCGCGGGCCGTGTTGTGCATCTGGCTGAGCGGGACGCCCGACGGACAGGCGTCGTCACAGCGCATGCAGTTCGAACACGACATGATGGAGTCGTCGACGGGTTCGTCGTCTTTGCGCTTGAGACGCCACTGCTCCGGGCCTTGGAACTTCGGTCCGGGGAACTCGTCGTCGACTTCCGCGACCGGACAGGACACGTCACAGGCGGTGCACTTGTAACAGTTGTCCGCGCCGGGTCGGAGGTCCATGTCGGTGCTCTCGGGGAACACCTCGACCGCTTCGAAGTCGTCTGTCTGTGCGCCGGGGTTGAGGTTCGGATTTGTCGGTGACTCTGCGTCGCTCATTGGGTTGCCTCCTCTCCCGCGAGGCGTCCGGCGACCGCGCCGGTCGAAAGCGAGACGCCGCTCGCGGATTTTTCGCGTGCGATGTCGGCGCCGCCGACGACGCCGCCCGCCGCACGCAGGTTCTCGAACTGTACCGCTCCGTCTTCGTCGGTCGGGCGCAGTTCGTCGTCGGGGACGACGCCGAAGCGCGCGAATGCGTGACTTCCGAACGCTTCGGGTTCGGACCACTCATAGCGGTCCTCGGGGTGCGGAATGTGGCACCCGAAGACGGGTTCGGTGATGTGTTCGCGGTCCGAATCGATTCCCTTCCCGACGAGTCCGCCCGTCGCGAGGACGATTTGGTCGGCCTCGTAGGGCGTTCGGCGGCTTTTCTGGTCGACGATGACCGTCTCGATACGCCCGTCTTCGGCCTCGAAATCGACCGCCGGGTTGCCAGCGGAGATGCGGACGCCCGCTTCGTCGAGGGCGTCGAACAGCATATCTTCGAGTTTGAGACCGAGGAGACTCGGCGGGCCGGTCGGGACTTCGAAGACGGGCACGCCGAGTCGGTCTGCGAGTTCGTCGCGGACCTCGTCGTCGTGGTCGTCGCCGAGCATCGCCGGGAACCCGACGCGAGTCTCGCCGTCCAGTTCGGCGTCGATGGCGTCGGCGAGGACGGACCGAGCCGTTCCGCCATCTACGGACTCGTCGCGGTCAAGCGCCTTTGCGAAGCGCGTTACCTTCGCGTCGGAGCGGAACGATTTGGGGAACTCAAGGGTAACGCCGCGGACCGAGAACGGAACGCCAGCGGCCGTGAGGTGGTCGGCCGCGACGGGGGCGTCGAAGTCAGTCAGGTTCTCGAACCCGACGAGGAGCATGTCGCCGGACGAACTAGCGAGACCGGGTGCGACCGACTCGGGGTAGCGAGCAGTTGGCTTC
>NZ_JBZRPK010000374.1:0-3795 GCF_058382125.1 Haloferax sp. s1 | reverse complement strand
CGACCATCCTGAATACTCAATGGTTTCGAGCATGCCCCGGGTGTACTGGGAACCGTGGCTTCTCTACCGAAAACCATTCGACTCCAAACTCGTCGAGAATCTTGAAACGTGGCAGACTGGTGGTCTGCGACGTGAATCTGAAGATCGGCCATTTACTGATCTACTTGAAGATGGGAAGACCGGAAAGCGCGAACGCGAGATTACTGCAGCCGCAAACCCCGAAAGTAGCGACTCACATCCCAACGTAAAACCGCAGACTTTGATGCGCGAACTCTGTCACGCTGCACTACCGCTCAAGGAGGGTGTTATCCTTGACCCGTTCATGGGGAGTGGGTCGACAATCGCCGCGGCTGAGGCGATCGGCTACAACTCCGTTGGAATCGAACTTGATGACTCATATTACGAGATGGCGAAGCAGTCGATTCCACGGTTCACGGAGATCAATACACCAATCGAGCAGCGCGATGACATCCGGAAGACAAAGGCCGCAGAGGAATCGACATCACTCGCGGACTTCAGCTAATCTCGGGTGTCAAATCAACGATGGGGAATCGGCACAGCAGACTATATCAAACGTCGAGTTCTGTCTGCTCAGTCACGTACTCTGGGTGTTCCTCAGCGAACACCGGGTCGAATGTTGTCTGATACTCGCGGTAGCGCTGTTTTGGCTTTGCACGGCCTGTAATGGCTTCTGGTTTCTGGTAGATTGGGTTCGACCGAAGTTTATCCATCCCATTCGCAATGATACTGGAAGTAATTGTCCGGCGACTGTCTCCAGAACGTCCACTGTGGCTCCAATCTTCTTCTTCCAACTTCGCGCAGAGCACCTGGATGATTTCGACGCCAGCCATATCTTCTGGGTCGACGTCACGATCAATTGGAGCATAGCGGAAAATAACGAACCAAGCAGATTCGTTGTTATGAGCTTGCCATCCACCGTTCTGCTGTGAGCACTTCGTTTCGATTCCTTCGTCTCCGTGGTGAACGCGGTAATCCTTTTCAGCGTACTCTTCGTTTTCGACCGGAAGGATGTCAGGGAACCCGTCCTGCTTCTGGTTTTTGATCAGTACGTCACTTGCTTCGGCAAGGTTGTCCGTGAGAATGTCTCCAACGAAGTCACTGAGCGCATTGTTGGCGCGGAGAAGGTTCTCGATGCTGTGGTGGCCTTCCTTGTGGAGAAAACCGTTGATACCGTGGTACAGATCGTACCACTCCTTGATAGCTTCAGCTACGTCATCTGGGGTGACACCATATGGGAGTGTAGCATTCTGATTGAGGTATCGTTCCTCGAATTTAGGCGACGGCATACATTCTGAAAATCCGACTGCTTACATAGGAGAGTTATTTCAATAGGGGTATCGGAGACGAATCATCCAGTTATCAAAACATAACAGAATTCGATAATATGCTACTCTACAACCCCACATACCGCCGCCCATTCGTCTCCCCTCTCGCCTCGACCAGATTATAATCAGCCAACTTCTGTAAGTCTCGCCGCAGCGACCGCGCCGTCCGATCATCACCAGACGCCTCCACGTACAACGGCTGTAATTCACCCATCTTCAGCGGCCCGTGCTCCCGCACGATCTCCAAGAGCGTCGATTCGTGCGGCTTCAGTTGACTCGTCGTCTTCTGTCGTAGCTCACCACGAGCCAGCGGCACAGCCTCATCGACAACCGCCGAAGTCACCTCACCATCACCGGCCAGCTTCGCCGCCCGGTACAGCGACCGAATCGCGACTCGAGCGTCACCCGCTGCGTGGTCGGCAATCCGCTCCAGAATCGACTCCGGGACACCGTACTGCAGCCCCTCGCGAACCCGAGCATCGAGAATTTCGACCAACTCCGAAACCCGGTATGGCTCGCAGTAAATCCGAACTCCGGAGCGGAACCGCGAGTGAACACGCTCGTCCATCGAGGCGAACAGCTCCTGCTCGCGATTCGTAATCAACACGAGCGTCAGTTCCGGAATCGCGTCCAGACTGTACAGCAGACCCGTGTCATCGATTCGGCCGACTTCGTCGAGGATGACGACGTACGGCTTGTCGACCGACACCCGGAGTCGTTTCAGGAGGATATCCTGCGCCGTCGACTGTCGATGTAAGTCCCACACTCGCCCGACCTCTTCGAGGATGTCGTAGAGGAGCATCCACGGCCGATGGTCGTTCCAGCAGTTGACGTACCTCGTTTTCACGTCGGCCTCTGCTTCGAGTTGGGCCAGACCATAGCGCGCGGTCGTCGTCTTCCCGACGCCAGACGGCCCGGTGACGATTGTATTCGAACCAGTGTTACCGTCGAGAATCGGCGAGAGAGCCGTCGAGAGAAGGTTTAGCTCGTGGTTTCGGTGAACAAGATCTGCGGGAACGAACGCGTCGACGTCGAATACCTCCTCCCGGGTGATCATTTTGCTGGAGATATCGATGTGAGGGGTACTTAATCGGTTGTGAGAGCTGTCCGAATTGTCCGAGTCAACTGCCTGTACACCCACAATTTCTCCCGGAACAACACGCCCGAATCGAAATCGAATCACACGACCCGTACCCTGTATTCAGTCGGTTTCAACGACGATTACCGGCCGATTTATTCCAAGCTAGAGGCAACTGAGTGCATGGCGCAAAGAGCAGATCTAGCTAGAGGTTCCAAAATATACATCTTGTCTCTATTCGTCGCGCTGATTGCAGGGATGCTCGCAGTCGTTGCTGTTGGAGGAACCGCTGAGCCAAGAACTCCCTCGAGAGCGATCGTGGTTCTAGTGTTCTTCACGACACTCATCGGGTCAATGATTGTACTTGGCTCAATTAGAAGTTGAATCATTTCGGAGCACGTTGGAAGACTCGATTTATATTTCGGATGAGGTCAACATAGTTTTGATTTTCTTCCCAGAGCAATCGTAAGCAGGTGCCGCGTGTCTTTCATTGGTGGAGTAGATTAGCTCAGAGCGGGACCTCTTGCAGTCGCTCCCTCGTTCAAATCTCTCCAGTCGCGGGTTCACCCGCGCACGAGTATCGAACACACGAGGCGCTCGACGTGTGAGTTCGCGGGAAAAGTAAGCCGGTGGAGAGAATTGTGAACCACAGTCGCTCACTTCGTTCGCTCCTTGGCTCAAATCCCTCCACGCGAGGCTCTTCAGTCTCACTTCGTTCGACAGAAAAAGCCGGTGGAGGGATTTGAACCCTCGGCCTATTCCTTACGAAGGAATCGCTCTGCCAGCTGAGCTACACCGGCGCAGTGGGCTTTCGAACGCATTCATCCGTACCCCGGTTACGTAATTAAGACTTGCGAATCAACCCGGTGTCTGCCGGTCGTCACCACGCGTCGTTACGGTTTCGTCAGGCGAACGTCCAAACAGACGTTGTACTCGTGAGGCGCGTACGAGCGGACGATTTTCTCCTCGAGTACCTCCACTTCGTACTCGGGTTCCGCGGCGGCGCGGACGGCGTTGAGTCCCGGGCCGAACGGGTCGTCCTCGTGTTGGATGTCGTAGAGGTGGATGACACACTCGTCGCCAGCGAGCCGAACGGCCGTTTCGAGGAACTCGTTCGCGCTGTGTGGGAGGTTCATGATGAGCCGTTCTGCCCACCCCTCGTAGTCGTCGGCCACCTCGCGTACGTCGCCGTGAATTGCGGTGATACGGTCGGCCACGTCGTTTCGAGTCGCATTTTCCCGGAGGAACTCGATGGCCGCTTCGTTCAGGTCGCACGCGACGACCTCGGAACCGGCTGCTGCGGCCGGAATTGCGAACGGACAGACCCCCGCGAACATGTCGAAGATGTGCTCGCCGTCGCGCATCTGTTGG
>NZ_JBZRPK010000689.1:7822-15774 GCF_058382125.1 Haloferax sp. s1 | reverse complement strand
AGCGTCGCCAACCGAAGCGCGTGCGGCCAGCCGAGCGGGGTCGCGCTGTCGGGCGTTCCGTCGTCGAAGAACTGCTCTGCGAGATAGCCATTCTCGGTGCTGAGCGGGCCGTCCGGTAGGACGAGGTCGAGAAGCGATTGTCCTTTCTCGACGAAGGCCGCGCTTCGGTCGTCGTCGTGGGCCGCGAGCAGTCCGGCGAGTTCGATGCCAGCGTTCGCGCCCCACGCGGTCGAGACGGTCCAAATCTTCTCCGAGGACTGTTCGCGCATCCGCCAGTCGTCACCTTCGAAGCGGACGAGTCCCTTTACGTCGCTCTCGTCGGGGTCGTGCCAGAGACCGTCGAAGACGGATTCGACGTGGGCGACGAGGCGGTCGAGGCGGTCGTCGCCGACAGGTTCGAGTTGGTCGTAGGTCCGATGGGCGGACACGAGCGCAAGGGCAGCAGAATCGTAGCGGTCGTCCAGTTCGCCGTCTTCGAGGCGGAGCGCGTAGCACTCGCGGTCGTCGCTCCACAGGCGGTCGACACCGTCGTAGACTTGGCGTGCGCGGTCGGCGGCGCGGTCTGTCAGGTCGTCGTCGAGGTCGGACAGGGCGAGCGCGGCGTACGCTTCGAGGAACGTCGCGGTGGTGTGGCTGAACCGACCGGTCATGTTCTCCCACGCGTTCTGGCAGTTGACCGGGAGACCGTCGTCGTCGAGGGTCTCGTCGAGGCTGTCGAGGGCGAGCGAGAGCGTCTCTTCGATGTCGGCGCGGAGGTCGGCGTCGTCGCAGTGGCCGTAGTAGGTCACGAGGAAGGCGATGACGCTCCCCGTCTGGTCAGCCTGGTAATCGGCATCGTCGCCCGATTCGAGGCGGGCGTTAGCCCATCCGGGCGCGAGCGACCCGTCGAACGGCCAGACGCGGTGGGGCCACGAGCCATCCGCGCGCTGGGTACGGCAGTAGGCGCGCGCACTTCGCTCGTGCCACGCATCGAGGCCGAGACCGAGTTTCTCGTCGGACTCGAAGAGGAATTTCGAGATTTCGGCGTCGTCGCGGAACCACGTGTAGCCGTAACCGCCGGAGTAGGCGTAGTACGGGTCGAAATCGGGACCGGCGATGCGGAGGCCGAGCGACCCGGAAAGAAGCGAGAGCACGCGAATATCGTCGCGCATCGCGCCCGCCTCGTCGTGGTCGGGAACCGTCCCCTCAACCTGTTCGGCGGCGCGGGCGCGCAGGTCGTCGTGGCCGAGCGTTACGAGGTCGCGCACGGTATCGAGCGCGTCTTTTCGACTCGTCTCGGTGTCGTCAGTGAGGAGGTGGCCGACAGTGGCCGACCCGCCCGCAAAGGGGACGGTCCCGACGACTGCGCCGCTCAGTTGGCCCTCTTCGTATCGGTCGTCGGAGAGAGGCCGTGGAAGTTCGACCTCGCCCTCGGAGAGTAATTCGTCGAACTGCTCGGGAATGCGGCCTTCGACGTGCTCGAACGCTGGGTCCGACGCGAGGAAGTCGTGTTCTTCGGCGTGGTACGTCTCGACGGCATCACCATGGTATAGCTGGCCAACGAGCGTGTCGCGGCCGTCCGGTTGGAAGTGGACGAACGAGACGAGTTCGACGTCGGCATCGGTCTCGAATCGCGTCACGTGAGCGTCGTCGACGGTGAGGTCGTACTGGGTGACGTCGCCGTAGGTCGTCTCGTGTTCGGTGACGACGAGCGCGCCGTCGTCGGTGTAGGACTGCGTTGCGCTGTCGTCGAACCAAACGATATCGGCACCGTCGCCCTCGCCGGTCGGTCGAATTCCGAACCGCGAGCGTTCGATACCCCAGAGACCCGAAATCGGATAGCCGAAATCACGGAGCGACCCGTCGGTTTCGACGTGAACCAGTCGCTCGCCGAGTCCCGAAAACAGGCCACTCGTCGTTCGTCTCTCGCCCGGAAAGCGAGTCGGGTGTTCTGCGTGCCGTTTGTAGTCGGCCAGGGCATCGCGTAATTGCATTGTTGAGTCGTGGGTTCCCCGCAGATAATAATCTTGGTGTAATGTTCCTTCACACTTTCAGAACGCGTCGGCGGATATCTATTGTCGTCCCCTGACGTGTGACATGAACTATCCCGACTCGCTCCGAGTCGCAGCAGTCGGACGAACCGTCGAAGCGCCATCTCCGCCGTGGGCGTGCTTCGAACCGCTTCCGAGTCGAGTGATTAAGTACCGTGGTCGATGACAATCTGACCATGGACGACCGGGAACTCGCCGACCTTCTCGAGCAGTTCGGACTCTCAGAGAAGGTCGTCGACACGTATCTGACGCTCCTCGAACTCGGGGAGGCGAAGGCGAGCCAAATCGCCGACGCGGCAGGTGTCTCCAAGCGCTACGTCTACAGTGTGAGCAACGAACTCGAAGAGCGAGGTTTCGTGGAGGTTAACGACCACGTCGTTCCGACGACGATTCGTCCTCTGCCGCCGCTCGAAGTCATCGAGTCGCTTTCCGAGAGCGTCGAGTCGATGCGGCCAGCGCTCGAAGAGCGATACACGGCCACCGCCCGTGACGAAGACCGATTCGAGGTCATCAAATCACGGGTGACGGTACTCAAGCGCATCGCCGAACTCATCGAACGGGCGGAGTCCGAAATCACGCTGTCGCTCCCCTACGACGTGCTCGACGAAGTCGCCGACGAGTTACGCACCGCCCGCAAGCGGGGCGTTCTCATTTCGCTCGTCGTCAGCGGTGTCGAACCGCACGACGACCTCGAGGTCGACGGGGTGGCGTCGCTCGTGCGCGTCTGGCACGAACCGATGCCGATGATGCTTACCGTCGACGCGCGGACCGGCCTCATCGCACCCGGCGAGATGGTCGCTCGGTCGAATTCCGAGTCGCAGGCAATCGTCTTTGCCCAACCCCACCTCGGCCCAGTCATCGTCGGTTCGTTCTTCGGTAACTACTGGCCGATGGCCGCCGAGGCCTACACGGTCGAACCGGACCCGCTTCCGACGACGTACCACAACTTCCGCCACGCCGTCTTGCAGGCCGCGCTCTGCCGCCGTGCCGGTATCGACCTGACTGTGACTGTCTCTGGGCGGATGGTCCACACCAGCGGTCCGACCGAACTCCACGGCCGCGTCGTGGACATCCGACAGGGACTGCTCGAACCCGCGAACAACTCGTTCCCGGTCGAAAACGCGCTCGTCGTCGAGACAGAAGACGGAACGTACAGCGTCGGCGGCCCCGGCGCGTTCGTCGAGGACTTCGAAGCCGATACGGTTCGGTTCGAGTCTGTAGAGTAATCTCGGCTCCCCCGCCGAGAGATGGCTACGACCAGAGTCAGGGAATCGTCTGCAGATACTGCTCGGGGTCGTCGTGGAAACAGTCGCCGACGACGATGGCGTCGGCACCGGCGTCGAGAATCTCTCTGGTCTGTCGATTGCTCCGGATGCCGCCACCGTAGAGTAACGCCGTCTCGTCGAGGTATTTTGCCGCCGCTTCCACGTCTTCGGGACCGCCGTAGACGCCGGAGTATTCGATATAAAAGATAGGGAAACCGTAGAAGGATTCGGTCGCCAGCGCTGCACCCGCAACTTCGTCGGGACTGTAGCGTTTGTCAACCCCGGAGACAGTGGCCGCCTTCGAATCGAGGTTCTGAATCACGTAACCCTCGCCTAGTATCTTCTCCGCGGCCGACGCGATGGCATCGCGCCCTCGTGAGGCGATGACGTCGCCGACGATTGGGAGTCCGGTTCCGACCACCTCTTCGGGCTTGCTCCCGACTTCGGTGAAGAAATCTACGTGCTTTGCGACGAAATTGTCGCGGTCGCCGTTGTAGACGGCAGGGACGGAGAGATAATCGACGGCATCCATCGTCTCCGACGAGACGTGGTCCGAGCCGTAGGGTTCCTGAAACACCGGGAGGTCCGGAAACTGATTTTGAACTCGTTCAATCGCGTCGAGTGAATTCTCCTGCGTTACGCCGTCAGAGCCCCCGACGATGACTAAGTCCGTCTGGGAAAGAATCTCCAGGTCCTGCGGTAACGGTTCCGCCGGATCGACTTTTGTGATGTGTGTGATATCGTTCCAATCAAGGGACATAATGTCGGGTTGGCAAACGTGAGTCTTGATTCCTCCGGAGTTTCGAGGGTGGTACTCTCATTTTTAACGCAGTAATATTCTGCCCATCCGGGTCTCATCCGGAGATTCCTCGCAGACCTCAAATCTCCAAGACGAGTTTACCGCGGACGTGCCCGCGTTGGCTTTCCCTCTGGGCAGCGCGAGCTTCCGAAAGCGGCCACACGTCGCTGACTGTCACCTGAACTTGGCCGTCCTCAAGCAGGGTTCGTACCTCAGAAAGCGTCGTTGTGTCCGGTTCGACGCTGAACCAGTGAACTGTCGCGTCCCGGTCGGCACGAGTTTTCTCGATGATGTCTTCCGACGGTGGTTCCGGGAGCGTGACGAGGCGGCCACCGCGCTTCAGGACCGAAATCGACCGTTCGAGTGTGTCGCCGCCGACTGCGTCGAGGACGACGTCAACGTCGTGAACCTCATCTTCGAACTGCTGTTCCCGGTAGTCGACGAACTCGTCGACACCGAGACCCTTAAGAAACTCCTCGTTCCGTCCGGATGCGGTTCCGATGACGTGTGCTCCGACGTGGTTCGCGAATTGAACCGCCATGTGGCCGACGCCACCCGCAGCAGCGTGGATGAGCACCCGCTCGCCAGCCTGTAACTCACCTTCCTCGAAGAGTGCGTGCCAGGCTGTTAGTGCAACCATCGGGACCGCCGCAGCCTCTCGGTGGGAGAGCGTTTCCGGTTTCAGAATAACGTCCTCCACCGGGGCTGTCGCGTACTCGGCGTACGTGTTTCCGGGGTCGGGCATTCGAACGAGTCCGAACACCTCGTCGCCGACTTCGAACGCCGAACGATCGGCCCCGACCGCCTCGACGACACCCGAGAGGTCCCAGCCGGGAATGTACGGAAGCGACGGGGCGAGCGCGTCGTCGACGTAGCCTTCTCGAACCATCCAGTCGATTGGGTTCACCCCGGCAGCGCGAACCCGGACGAGTAACTCGTCGTCGTCGGGTTCTGGTCGGGGAACCTGTTCGAGACGCAAGACATCCTCGTTACCGTACTCGTGGACGCGAATAGCGTCCATCTCACCCCCGGGTGACCGAGTACCGTCTGCGGTGGAATGGTTAGTCATTTTGCGCCCCCGCCACTGTCCGCTCGTTTCGTTGCTCGACTAGTTCCGGGTATCGAGGCATGCCCGCATACCGGGCAAGTTCACGCCCCAAACGGGCGGTTCGTTCCGACAACTCCTGATCTCGGATACCCGCTTCGGTAACCATCGTGTGCGAGTTGGGGATTGCGACCTCCGTCGGAAGCGTCCATGCGTTGAGTGTCCGACAGACCGTCCGGAGATGAACAAGTGCGGTCCCCGGGAACTGTCCCGCAGCCACTTCTAGCAATCCGACAACCGTCTCGGAAAACTCGTCGCGGCCACAGTAATCGAGTGCGTTCTTCAGCACGCCCGAATACGACCCGTGGTAGTTAGGCGTCCCGAGGACGATGCTGTCCGCGTTGCTGACGGTCTCTTGGAGTCGTTGCGAATCCGGCACGTCGGAATCGACAGCGTTCAGCGCCGGTAACTCGTAGTCGCGTAAATCAACGAGTTCTGTCGAGGCTCCTGCGTCGTTTGCGGCCGTGAGTACTTCTCTGAGGGCGATTCGTGTCTTGCTTTGGTCGCGAAGGCTTCCGCAGAGGGCGACAACGTGCGGTTCGCTCGGATGCTGCATTACGACTCATTACGATGCCTTGTCACTAAAGGAGTAGCTGAAATGATATTTTGTAAGCTGCGCTTCCAAACGCGATTTTTGGAAACTATATGATACTTGGGGCTACGTTGTGGCTCACTCCGGTACTATGGATGTCTGGGAGGCGAGCCCTCGTCTTCTCACCGGGGGAATACGGATGTTCGTTCGTCCACCGGTTGTGTCGTGACGTTGTCCAGTTGAACGTGCCACTAACCCTGTTCACAACCGGACTCAGTGTGCCGGAAAACACTAAGGCTCGTGCGACCGGTGTGGAAGGAAAGCGGCTACGGGTTCGACGTGGACAAACAAGTGGAGGTTACCGCTGGTCAATGACAACGTAACCGAAGAGAACATAGACCGACTCGATACGACGACCGCGACTGTGGACGAAACGACGACAGACGCCGTCAAGTGGTTCAGTTTTGTGAAGACGATTCGTTCGTTGTATTCGTATCTACCTCACACCCCATTTGGGTCGAGACTGTACTTGCTGAAAGTTCTCCTTCGGAGTCGATGACTGCTCGCGTCGAGGACTGGTTACAGTCGAAGTTTTCGGGAGTAATCTGTTCAGTCACAATCGTCTCTGTTTCGAAAACGCCCATCGAGAGGGAATATGTCCCGCTCTCGCTGAGGGTGAGAAGCACCGTTCCGTTGGGTTCGACCGTGTAGATACCATCGAATTGCGTTGTTGAGTCTCTCTCGACAAGCAATTGGGTCGTCCACGTCTCGTCTGAAGGGTTCCGGAGGAGGAGACTGTGGATGCCCTTCCCCGTGTCTGCGGGAACTGGGTCGTCGCCGAGTGTGTGTGAGGCAGATTCATCGGTAGCAACGTGTTCGGTGACGACGCCCGGGCATGCCATACGCGTCGAGATTCCCACCGAGTCGAGCGTACCGTCACCCTGTATGCTAATTGTCGTTTTAGTCATATTACAGGTGAACTGGCCGGGGTCGATGGTGACCTCTTCAGTTGCATCCAGCGCAGGAACTGCCATGCGAGCGGTATACGTGTCGAGATCCGTGAGCGAAGCAGCGATAGTCGCATTCGGTTCGAGTTCCACCGATTCGTCGAGAACAGTCTCACCGGACTGTAGAATCGTCACTGTTCCTTGATGCGTCTCGTCTGTCGGATTCGAAAATGCGACGTAGTGGGGTCTCCGAAGGTCACGCTCTTCGAGCGACCCAGTCCCGAGGGTTCGTTCAACGGTATTTCCGGTTTCGATGAGCGTACGTTCTGGCATTTGGTCTGTCCCCGTCTGCGGTTCGTCAGGCGTTGAGGTGGCTGTTTCAGTATCCGATTCGGACGACCCATTCGAAGTTGCTTGTGAGGTGCATCCTGCTGCTGCGGTTGTCAAGCTGAGGCCAGCCGTTGCCAGAAACGTTCTACGTTTCATACTCGATGATAGTGAGAGGGGATGTTTGCGATATCCCAGACTCAAAGACGTCTTTGAGCCCCGACTAGCTACTCACCTCGATTGAAACTGTGATTGCACCGATAGTGTGAAATAGATAACACATCAAGACCACCGTCGAACTTGGAACGTCTGTATCCCAATTCTATATCGTACTATCTGGTTTATCTCTGGAGGACTGTGATCCAGTAGCAACTACCGAGAACAAACCGAAGACTGCGAGAAGTGGGAAAGCCGGCGTCAGGCACTAAAATCGCCCACGTGTTCGAACTCGTTGTGGGCGATAGCGTCGGACAGCGCGTCGATATCCACGTCGTCGGGCATCTCTGCGGGGTACTTGCGTCGGAAGTAGCCAACGATGTTCTCCACGTCGCGCGCGAGGAGTTCACGAGCGTTGTCGTGGTCGGTCGGGACCGCCTGTGGCCAGTCGAAGATGGTGATTCCCTGCTCGCCGACGGCGACGTTGTACTCCGACATGTCCGCGTGGACGAGCCCGGCTTCGTACGCCGAGGCCATCTCGTCGAGAATCAACCCGAGAACGCCCGTCACCTGTTCGGATTCGAGTCGGGACTTCCCGAGTTCGACGCCGTCGAGTTTCGACATGACGATGGCGTGGCGGTTGTGGTCCCCGGGGGGGGGGGGCGGCACCCTCGGGGGGGGGGGTTCCCCCGCCTCGCTCCTCCGCTTCGGCGCCCTGCGGGGGGGGGGGGGGCCCCCGGGAGCGGGGGGGTCGGGGGGGTCGGGCCGCCCCCGGCCGGCCCCCCCGGAGG
>NZ_JBZRPK010000689.1:0-7812 GCF_058382125.1 Haloferax sp. s1 | reverse complement strand
TGGGTCGCCGTCGAGTTTCGACATGACGCTGGCGTGGCGGTTGTGGTCTACGGGGCGGGGGACCGACACCTGCGGGAAGAGGGTTTCCAGCGCTTCGTACTCGCGTTCGGCCGCCTTGCGGGCGGTGTAGAGCCACGAGACGTGGTGGTTGTCGGAGGTGTAGTCGCGCTCGCGGCGGACCTCGCGGAAGTTCGTGTAGCCCTCGCGGTGGAATTTCAGCGCAAGCGGCTTGAACGACTGAACTTCGAACACGTCGCTTTCCTTGCCGACGCCGAGGGGTGCGCCGAACCCCTGGATGGTGTCTCGCTGTGCGAACGTTCGGAGGGCGAGCGCGTCGTAGCCCTCGACCGTGAGTTTGTACCCCTCGTACTGGATGGTCTTGCGCTCGACGAGTTCGCGGGTCATACAGCGGTCGATGCGGTAGTCGACTTCTTCCGCGGTCAGCCCCGAATTCTTCGGGAGTTTCTCGCGGTTGACCCACTCGCTGAAGCGCATGCCCTGCTCGACGCCCGAGAGGAGATAGAAGTCCTCGGGTTCGAGTTCGGCCATGACGCCGGCGACGTTCCGTACCATAGGGTCTCTCCGTGAGCGAGGCGTAAAAGAGCCGCGAGTCAGTGGATTGGCGCGCGATAAATCAAATACAGCGATACAGAATCGGGGTGCAGCAGGTAGTTGATCCAAACGAGACCCTACGCGACATGTTGCTGGAAGCCCCTGCGGCTGTTTCGACTCCAGACCACGCGAGTGTCTGCGATGGAAACCAATATCTCGGCGGGGGTCACCACTCGGCCGCATGGACCAGTACGCCTACGTTGTGAACGTCGAAGGGGCAGTCGTCCGAGACGGGAAGTACCTCCTCATCGAGCGCGCGCCAGAGGAAGAACACGCCGCCGGGGTGTTGGCGTTTCCCGGTGGGAAAGTCGAACAGTCACCGGGTCACACCGCACCAATCGAAGCGACCGCGCGCCGCGAACTGAACGAAGAGGTTGGCATCGAGGTTGGCGCGGTCGAGTACGTCCTCAGTCGGACCTTCGAGGCCGTCGGCACGCAGTGCATCAACGTCGTCACGCTGTGCGAGTACGAGGGCGGTGAGGCACACGCCCGCGCACCTGAGGAGGTGGCCGCTGCTCACTGGCTTTCGCCCGAGGAGATTCGCGACCACGACGACGCACCGGAGTATCTCAAAGAGGATATCGAAGATATCGAGGCATATAGACGCGAAACCACGAATCAGTAGCTCGAAGTCCTGTCAGTCGACGTTCACGCGATACGGCAACCCTTCCGGGTCAAACACCCCGTCGGCGTCGCACTGCACAGACACCGGGCCGACGGTCGCTTCTCTGTCGGTCGGATACCACGGCCGACCGGCGGGCGCGACGACGAATCGCCCCGCTTTGTCGCCGACGAACGCTACGGTGTCCTCACCAAACTCACCCCAGCGTTCGATGTCGAGGGCGGCGGTCAAGTCGTCGATAAACGAAGACACGTCTGGGACGGTCATCCCGACTTCCGTCGCGCCGCGGAGGTCCGTTCCCGGGTCGAACTCGCCGGACGATTGGCCGTCGTAGCAGACGTACTCGATGACGTTGCCTTCTGGGTCTTCGAAGTACACTGAATCCGCCTCTATGAAGTCGAAGCGGATGCTTTCGCCCTCGTCCGTTTCGAGGATGTCGATGTCGTGGTCGTTGAGCCACGAAACCACAGATTCGATAGCCGCATCGACGGTAAAGGCGAGGTGACCGGGGTTCGTATCGCCGAGTTCGAACCAGAGCGTGGTCTCGCCAGCGGTCACGGAGCGCTGTGACCCCGGAACGGGCGCGAATCCGAGTGTCTCGGCGTAGAACTCACACAGCGAGATCGGGTCTTTCGCGGCGATGGCAACGCGGTGAAATTTCATAGACGAATGTCACCGCGGCGTGGTATAATCGAATCGCTCGGTCGAGGTGGTTGCAGTCGCTGTTTTGCTATCGGTCGGGGAATCCTCCCGGCGAGCGTCGAAATCGCTTTCTTCCCGCTTGTGTGTATCCAGCGTATGAACGACTCGGAGGGCGCACTCGCCGACCGCGAGTGGCGGTTGATTCGAGAGGATATCCGGCCCGGTCCAATGCAGATGGCACTCGACGAAATCGCGGGTGAGACGGCCGCCTCGGGCGGTCCCCGGACGGTTCGCGTCTACTCGTGGGAACCCAGTTGCCTCTCGCTCGGGTACGGACAGGACCCCGGGACGGTCGACTGGGAGTTCTGCGAGCGCGAGGGCATCGACGTGACTCGCCGACCGACCGGCGGCGGTGGCATCTACCACGACCGCTACGGCGACGTTGCCTACTCCATCGTCGCCCCGAAGGACGAACTCCCCGGTAACCTCATGGACTGCTATCACCTCCTGTGCGAGCCGATTTTGGATGCGATTCGCTCGGTCGGCGTCGACGTGGATTTCGTCGACGACGACATGCCGGTCATCTGGCACCCCGCGTGCTACCTCCGAGCGCTCCATCCCGCCCACGACATGGTCGCCGAGGGTCGGAAAATCGCGGGGAACGCTCAGTATCGCCGTCGAGATGCCGTCGTCCAGCACGGGTCGCTCACCTACTCCGTCGATGCCGAGACGCATCTCGACGTGCACGACGGCCACGGCGTCTCCCCCGACGAGTTTCGCGAGCGCGTCGTCGGTATCGACGAACTCGCGGACGTGTCCCGTGAGACGTTCGTCGAGGCGGTAACCGACTCACTGGCCGAGTTCGCCGACGCCGAGGAGGGGTCGTGGACCGATGACGAACTGGAACGCGCGCGCGCTCGCGTCGAAGAGAAGTACCGCGCAGACGAGTGGGTCCGGCGAACCCCGAACTCGAAGTAGAAAACAGTTGTTCCGGTCGCTCTGCCAGTTCGAATGCCCACTCCGGCCGCCCCGCCAACTCCGAAGTCCCTTTGTTGGGGTACTGCGTGGAGTTCGGCATGCGAGTTGGAGCACACGTTTCTATCGCCGGTGGCGTCGACAATGCGGTCGGAAACCAAGTCGACGTCGGCGGGAACTGCGGTCAGATATTCACCCACTCTCCACAGGTGTGGCAGGACCCCAACATCGGCGACGAGGAGTCCGACGCCTTCCGCGAGGGAACAGTTGAGTCGCTTGCGGGTCCGTGGGTCATCCACACGTCGTACCTCGTCAACCTCTGTACGCCGAAAGACGGCCTGCGCGAGAAATCACTCGACTCCATGCAGAAGGAAGTCGACGCCGCGGCCAAACTCGACATTCCCTACGTGAACGTCCACCTCGGTGCCCACACCGGCGCGGGTGAACAGCAGGGCCTCGAAAACGCCGTCTCCGTTCTCGACGAAATCGACGTCCCTGACAGTGTCACCATCCTCATCGAGTCCGACGCCGGGTCGGGCACGAAGATGGGTGGCGACTTCGCCCACCTCGGATACGTCCTCGGAGAGTCCGAACAGGACCTGGATATTTGCCTCGACACTGCCCACGCATTTGCCGCGGGCTACGACCTTTCGACGGCCGAGGGTGTCGCCGAGACGTTCGAAGAACTCGACGCCGAAGTCGGACTGGAGCACCTCAAGTGCGTCCACCTGAACGACTCGAAACACGAGTGCGGCACCAACAAGGACGAACATGCCCATATCGGCAAGGGTCTCATCGGCGAGGAGGGAATGCGCGCGTTCATCAACCACGATGCCATCGTCGACAACGACGTCCCGCTCGTGCTGGAGACGCCGACGGAAAACGGCAAGAGCTACGAGTGGAACATCGAGCGCGTCCGCGAGTTCCGCGCCGACAAGAATTAATAGATAACTAATATATCGAACAACGGTTATCGGGGGCGCTTTCTAACTGTCATCTGAATGTCCCAAGTCCACGACACTCACTCTCGCTGGACTCGACGTACCGTCCTCCGTCGTGCTGCGGCAGTTCCCCTGACCGCCGCCGTCGCTGGTACAGCGCGTGCTGAGTCGTCGGTGAACGCGCGAGTTGCCACGCTGAACCTCGGTCTCGGCGTGAGTCTCGCGCCATTTCTATCTACGGACGACGAAACGGAGCGACGTCACGTCGTCGGCAATCTATACGAGTCCGTCGAAGCGAGCAACGTCTCCCGACGGATGGCTGTTCTGGCGGAGGAACTCGTCGCTGTCGAGGCTGACGTCATCGCACTCCAAGAGGCCGCGTTGGTCTCCGCCGCCGACGAGGGCACCGTCGATTTCCTCGACGAACTGACGGCAGCACTCAATGACGGTAATAGCGACTACCGCGTCGCCGCGGTATCCGAGACGACAGTTGTCTCACTCCCGGGAATCATCGACGAAGAGCAGACGACTGTCAGCCTCCACGACAGGGACGCCATCCTCGTTCGGGAGGGAATCGAAGCAACCGAGCTTCAAGGTGGTACCTTCGAATCCACACTCGAGGTATCACTCGGCGACGAGGACGACGAGTCGATTCAAATCTCGCGTGGTTTCGCCGCCGCGACGGTTTCTATCTCTGACGGGTCAGCGTTCACCCTCGCTTCGACACACCTCGAACGAGCGAGCCAATCGGTTCGAACCGAACAGGCGACCGAACTCACCAACTGGGCCGAGGCGCGTGACGGCCCACTCGCCCTCGCTGGTGATATGAACGCGACCCCGGGCGACGAACCCTACGAAGGGATTGCAGCAGCTTTCGAACCAGTGACTTCGGACGTTGGGCCGACATGCTGTTGGAGCGGTGACCTAACCAGTGGCGAACTGACTAGAACGGTCGACCACGTCTTCGTACGCGGACTCGAAGCGTCCGAACCCGCTCGCTTCGCCTACAGCGAGGACGTTCGAATAGAAACCTCGGGTGGCGACCGGTGGCCGTCGGACCACGCGGGTGTCGTCGTGGCTGTCGAGGCTTCGACCAGCGAAACGGCATCCCCGAAAGCGACGTCCACGGAAACGACGACAGGACGGCCCTCACCCAAGCAATCGCAGACGAGTACTGTCACGGCTTCGACTTCGACGACGAGTGCTCCCGGATTCGGTCTCTTGGCAGCGATGTTTGCGCTGGCCGCTGCCGCTGTCCGTGCTCGACGAAGCGACTAACTGGTGCCCTTCTGCGTTCACCACACCGACTGATTTTTGCCTCACCATGCCCGAATCCGGGTGTGCGACGCTTTTCGGAATCGTACCTCCAACGGACGCGGGAGGGGATGTGGGACGACTCGCGCACCGCCCTCACCGATTTAGACCTCGACGGACGCGACCGCATTCTCGACGTTGGGTGTGGCACAGGCGAGTTTTCGCGTGTCCTCTCCGAGTCATCCACCGCCGAGGTCGTCGGCGTTGACGCCGACACTGACTTGCTCTCGGTTGCAGCCGAGCGTCCGAGAATCGAGGTCGTCACTGGCGATGCAACGCGCCTCCCGTTTGCCGAAGACAGTTTCGACCTCGTCGTCTGTCAGGCGCTTCTCGTGAACCTTCCCGACCCGGCGGCCGCACTGTCGGAGTTCGCCCGCGTGTCGTCCGACCTCGTCGCCACGGTCGAACCCGACAACGCCGCCGTCGGTGTCGACTCGACGGTCGATTCGGAAGTTCCGCTCGAACGCCGCGTCAGGGATGCTTTCCTCGACGGAGTCCGGACCGACGTGGCACTCGGCGAGCGCGTGACGGACCTGTTTTCCGACACCGGGCTGTCGGTCCTCGGAACCCGACGCTACCACCACCGAAAACTAGTCGAACCGCCGTACGACGAGTACGACGTTCGGAGCGCGGCACAGAAAGCGACCGGGGAAGGACTCGACCGTCACGAGGCGGACCTTCGACGGGGTCTCAGCGGTGACGATTCGTACGAGTCAGTTCGGCGCGAGTGGCGACAGATGGGCCGCGAAGTCGTCCAACAGATTCGCGACGGTGAGTACCGACGGGCCGAAGTCGTCCCGTTCGACGTGACGACCGGACGAGTGTGAATCTGAGATATCTCTTCTGGGCGAGTACGTTACTGAGTTAGTAGAGCCGAGTGCGTAAGAGAGCGGGCTAGTATCCGACGCCGAGTTGCGTCCGAATCGCCGCGTCGTTCTCCAGTTCATCTACGAACACGACTGCGAAGTCCTCCATCGAGATGTGGCTTTCATCGTCTTCGTCGACGACGAGTTGCCCGTCAGAAGTCCGGTACTCGCCGGTTCGTTCGCCCGGTTCGATACTCGCTGCGGGCGCGATGTACGACCAGTCGAGGTCGTCTGCCGCACGGATGCGTTCGAGTGCGTCGATGTGTGCCTGTGCAATCGGGACCAACTCGTCCGGGAATCCATCGGTCTCGATGAGTCTCGTGTCCGGTCCGACGCGGAGTCCACCCGCGCCGCCCGTCCAGACGAGCCGCTCGACATCCGCCGCTCGAAGCCCCTCGATGACTGCGTCCGTCATCGTCAGGAGTGATTCAGCGTCTCCTTGGGCAGGGCCGAGCGCAGAGGCGACTGCGTCGTGGTCTGCTGCGAGTTCCGCCACCGCGTCTGTGTCAGTCGCATCTCCGGAAACAGCCTCGAAGTTGGTATCGTCGATTCCGTCTATCTCACCGCTGCGAGAGACGCCAGTCACCGTGTGGCCGCGGTCGAGTAGTTCTGCTGCGATTCGTCGTCCGATTCGGCCGCTTGCACCGAGTAGGAGTACGTTCATTGTTGGTTGGGGCTGTGTGGGTAGTGTGGCTGTGCGTTGGTTGGGACTGTGTACCGGCCGGGATTCGTCACTGTCGCCGAACCGCTTGCGAGTGAGTAGTCATATTTTCACACCAGGTGTTGGAGCGTGATTTTGATATAGGTTTGCGAACGTAGGGATGACCAAGTCACGCTGATGTCACCGCAACAGAACCTCGAAGAAAAATATTCGAACTGCCCGGTTATCAAGACGCTCGAAGAGGTCGGCTCACGGTGGCGGATGACGGTTATCCACGTCCTCCGCGAGGGAGACCTCCGGTTCAACGAACTCAAACGAGCGACGAACGCGAACTCACAGACGCTCTCGCGCGTGCTGGATGACCTTCAGGAGATGGGGTACGTCGAACGAGAAGTCGAGGAGGGGAGTCCCGTGGCGGTCTACTACTCACTCACACTGAAGGGTGAAGAGCTGCTTCCCGCATTCGATGATATCCGCGAGTGGGGAGAGAAGTGGATGAAGACCGAGTGACAGAGACGGAACGAGGGAGAGTCAGAGTATCCACTCGTGACTGGGGATGTCGGATGTCACTGGCTAGTCCCGTCTCAATAGGCCAGTTCACGGCGGAAGCCGCGCTCTTTAGCCCAAAAAGAGGTCCACGAAGTTTCCGCTGGACCGACCGCTGTAGAGTTCCGAGTAGCCGCAGTTGGTACACGAGACGACGGTGAACTGGCGGTTCTGAATGTCGAAAAATTTCGAGAGACCGGACCCGGTGGTTGCGATGGAGTCCATCTCAGTCTCGGAGTGACCGCATTTTGGGCAGCCATCACGGTCGCTGTCTGGTGGAGGGCTCATGGTAGATTGTGGGTACCCACAGGATAAAAATCCACTCCAATTGTCATTTCCGAAACGATTACCGCTCCCGAACCAGTAACTGACGATATGGCAATTGGTGTCGTATTTATCTTCGTTCTCTTGTTGAGCGTCGGCGGGATGTTCGTTCTCTATCACGCTATCCAACGCGAGACGCGCGACCTGCCTCGGATGAGTCGAGAGGAAGCGGAACGAAAAGCTCGCGACGAAGCGTACCGAAACGACGGGCCGTAATCAGAAGCCTTACCCGCGTCAGTCGATTCTGGTGTAGTAGCGGGATGGGATAGCCAGGAGATTCCGCCGGGCTCATAACCCGGAGATCGGTAG
>NZ_JBZRPK010000375.1:0-3811 GCF_058382125.1 Haloferax sp. s1 | reverse complement strand
CCGACGAAGAGAAATGTGTGAAAAGGGTGGCGGCTGGCGTAGGGACCCGGCCCGGTGTCAACCCCGCTTCCCCCGGCGTCCGCCGAGGCCTCGAAGCCCCCATAGGGATTTCCAGCATGGCCGGCAAAAGTCGCTCCCAGTGAAACGGTTTATCCCCCCCCCCCGCCGTAGGCTTCGGACTTCTCACCGTCCGGTTGGACCGCCGAGGGGGCGATTGTCTCGTCGCTCTCGACGTTCGGGTTCTCCTGTACCTGTGCTCCGGCGTGCATCAACTGGGCAACTATTGGCGTGTCGAAGTCGTGGACGGCATCCGTGACCTGTGTCCACGCCTCTACGTGGTCCTCGGTGACGAGACCGGGTTGATTCAGATATCCCTGACTGTAGGTGTCGTCGGTGTAGACGCCCTCGGTGACGAGAAACGAGAAGCCACCCTCGGCGAATTTCGCGTAGTAGCGCGCCATCTGCTCGGTCGCCCGCCCGTCGGCGGTCGCGCTGACACGAGTCATGGGTGCGAGGCCAGCGCGGTTGTCGAGTTCCAGGTCGTTCAGCGTCGTCGCGTCAAATAGTATGTCGTCAGACATTACCACCGATCCGACTGTCGGGCTTATAAGCAGACGGCGGTGTGGTTGGGCGGGGCGCACAACCGTGTGCTTCCGCGTCAAAAACGGTGTGGGTCAGAAGAGACGAGGGTCAGGAGAACTTCCGAACCGTCATATTCAGCGTGTTGAGGTCGACGATAGGAGCGTACCCAGCGTCAGGGTCGATATTGACGGATTTCTGGAAGTCGGTCTGGGCTTGCCAGCAACCGGAGTTGACCGCGAGAACGTTGTGGTATTTCCCCCAGCCGAGTTTGTGAACGTGGCCGGTGTGGAAGATGTCCGGAACGTCCTCCATGACAAGGTAATCGAGTTCTTCGGGTGCGAGGCGCGTGTGACCCCCGAACTGCGGTGCGACGTGCCGCTTTTTCAGGAGTTGGTACATCGCCTTGTGCGGTTCGTCGTAACTCGCCTTCTCCGAGGGGAGTTCGGCGATGACTTCGTCGAGCGAGACGCCGTGGTACATGAGCACCTTGACGCCTTCGAGCGTGACTATCGAGGGGTTGCTCGTGATGCGGGCGTCGTGGGCGGACATAATGTCGCGGAGTTCGTCGTCGAAGCCGGGTTGGGGTTCTGCGAGGCGAACCGCGTCGTGGTTACCCGGAATCATCACGATATCGAGGTCGCCGGGAACCGATTTGAGATGCTCCGAGAACACCTCGTACTGGTCGTAGATGTCGATAACGTCGAGTTCTTCGTCCTGATTCGGGTAGACGCCGACGCCTTCGACCATGTCGCCCGCGATGAGGAGATACTCGATGTTCGCCGCTTCTTCGGTGTGGAGCCAGTCAGCAAATCGGTTCCACGCATCGGCCATGAACTCCTGACTGCCGACGTGTACGTCCGAAATAAGCGCTGCCTGGACGTGTCGGTCCGCGGTGTTCGGGCGGTAGCTCCGCGGCACGTCCGGGAAGTGCATCGAATCGACGAACAGAATCCCGGCGTCGCCGGAAAGCGTTCCCTGGACGGCGATACACTCGTCTAAGAGGAGGTCGTCGACGTAGGACGCGATTTCCTTGTCTTTCATCACGAGACACGGGAACGTCCCTGTCGTGTCCTCGAGGTCGATAATCCAGTGGCCGCTCTTTGTCGACCGAACGTCGTCTACGAGACCGATGAGTTCCGCGTCTTCCCCGCCGGACATCTTCGAGATGGCCTTCGCCGGGCGGTGGTTGACGCGTCCACGGAGCATCTTCGAGAGCTTCTCGTAGCGGTCGCGGAACACCTTCACAAAGTCGTCGTACTCCCCCGTTCCCGTCGACTGACCGGTCATGTCGTTCGCAATATCGAGCGACCGAAGTGCCGGGTCGACGTTCCGTCCGCTGGACGACTCCTGTACTTCGGATGGAGTCGTATTTCCAACTTGGGTGGCGTTGTCATCCGATGTTGCAGCGGAAACGGGGGGGTCGCCTACGTCGGCGGCGCTCGGGGATTCAGTTCCCGGTGGGTCCGAAGCGGGTGCAGACGCGAGCACCTCGCGGACGTGGTCTGCAGTGATTCGAAGCGCGTCATCCGGGGTGGCTTCGACGACACGGGCGAGCGTAGTGCCCGGGTCGTCCGAACCGGCGATGAGGGTCACGGCCTCGCGTTCGGCGTTGTAGCCGCGACCGACGAGTGTCCGGACGATGCGCGCCGGCGTCTCCAATGGCACACCGCCGAGTCAGCGGAGCGTGGCAAAAAGGGTGCCGAAACCCAGAACGTTGAAATCCGGCGCGGGCAAACTGGAAGTGATGAGTGCCGACGACGGCCGCCCGCCCTCCAACGACTCGCCGCTCGGTCCAGACACCGATGAAGGATTTCTGAAACAGCTCTGGACGGCCGACGAGGGACCGTTACTGTTCATTCGAGAGGTGTTGACGAGCGCTCTCGCCGTACTAGCCGTTGGCTTGCTCCTATTCGCGATTAGCGGTGTGTGGCCACCGATGGTCGCCGTCGAGAGTGGGAGCATGGAGCCGCACATGCACAAAGGCGACCTCGTGTTCATTTCGGGACCGGACCGTTACGTCCCCGACTCGGCTGTCGAGGGGACTGCCGTCGTCACTGCGGAGAAGGGCTCAGAAGTCGGCTATCGGTCCTTCGGTGGGAACGGAAGCGTCGTCGTGTATCACGACCCGAACGCAACTGGCCCACCCATCATCCACCGTGCAATGTTCCACGTCGAAAAGGGTGAAAATTGGTACGACAAGGCAAACCCCGACTACATCTCGGCGGACAGTTGCAACGAACTGGCCAACTGCCCCGCTCGCTACTCCGGGTTCATCACGAAAGGAGACAATAACCCGCGCTACGACCAGGTGAGCGGTATCAGCGACCCAGTCCGGCCCAAGTGGGTTCAGGGCATCGCTCGCGTCCGTATTCCGTTCCTCGGATGGGTTCGCCTGACGCTCGCAAACACGCTCATGGCACCGAACTCTGTCGACCCCGTGCCATTCGAGTCGGTGTCAGTTCCGGTTGAATCGGGGTCTTCGATGGTTAGTCAACCAGCAGCGCAGGTCTCGACTATCGACACGAAACCGTCGGCCCTTGAGCCGAACGCGTCGGCCATCGAGCTAAAACGACCGACTAACGTGCACAGACAGTTTTCGCAGCCATCGCTGGCCGCATAACTCGGGAAGGCAATTCCGTTCTCAGCAGTTCTCGTCTGACAGTCCACTCCGACACTCCACGTTCGAAGTCCACTCCGACACTCCACGTCCGGTAATCCGTATCTCGGGCTCGAAGCGTTAGAATGTGACTCGAAGCCTCGTAGAGTAGTGTGACTCGAATATCAGTAAAGAGGTATACTCGACCCTTAGTTGTCGAACCGCGCCTGCACGAAGGGTTGTGCGCTCTCAATGTCGCCGAGACGGGAGTCCGTTAGGAGGACCGCCTCCGTCTCGTCGATAGGAACAGAGAGGCTGATTTCCTTGGTCCGGCCGTAGCGTCCTTTGGAGACGACGACGGCGTTGACGATGCCGAGCATGTCGAGTTCGGAGATGAGGTCGGTAACGCGACGCTGCGTGAGCACGTCGGCATCGATCTCCTCGCAAAGACGCTTGTAGATGTTGAACACCTCACCGGTGTTGATGTTTCGGACGCCGTTCTTTTCGAGGAGGATGATAGCAAAGAGGACGATTTTCGACTGCGTGGGGAGCGTCCGAACGACCTCGACGACGCGGTCGAGTTCGATTTTATCCTGTGCTTGCCGGACGTGCGCTTCTTCGACGGTATCGGCC
>NZ_JBZRPK010000376.1:0-3824 GCF_058382125.1 Haloferax sp. s1 | reverse complement strand
GTGTTGGCACGAATCGAAGAGCACCCGAACCTCGCCGGTGTCGTCTCGAACGAAGATAAACGGACTGTCGCCGATGTACCGCTTCGCGTAATCTCCCGGTTCCGGAATCTCCGATTCGTGTCCAACGAATACCCACGTGTCGCTGAACACTCGTTCGAGTTCTAACTCGTGTATTTCGTTGTCGTTGTGTATCCGCGAAGGGATTGTTCCAGTCTCCCTGATGTTTCCAACCTCTTCTATGACCGTTTGGGTCTGAGAGGATGCCCCGACATTCGTGCCTCCTGATACCATGCCTCTAGGAGATTTTGTCAATGGTTAAATAAGCTATGTCCGTATGGAGCTATATTGAAGTGATTAACTGAGGTTCACCATAAAATAGTGAGTGGTATTTTCAGGGAACTATCCGGTTACAGACCTTCTCAACTGGTGGGTGCCTATCGAGCGATTGCTGTCGTTTTTGAAAATTGTCGTATTGCGTAACTTACAGCATCGATTCGTAGATGCATACGGGCTATTGCGACTATTCCTCCGAGACAGACCCGTGGCGTTTAATTTCGGTACGGGTGTCGAGAGCGGTTAGGTGTTGTATATTGAACACGATAGTCAGAGACTGCAACACAGTTTGAACAGATCCTCCTCGCAGTTCCGGCGATAGTAGCGTTTGCAAGTCATTGCACACTCGCTCGACCGCTATCGTGCGATTGGATGTGTCACCAGTTGCAAACGCTACTATAGGCAGAGACAGACAGACAGAGGATACCAAACTCAACTCAGTTCTCCGAAACTCCGCAGAGACAGCGCGAGCATTCATCGAGCTAGATATATTGGAACCCGAGTATATGCTCCACAAAACTATGACACATGGTATTGAGTGTCACAACATGGAGAACATCGATGTATCCAGACGGGAGGTGCTGGCTCGGGTCGGTGCCGCCGGAATTGGCGCACTCGCCGTTGGTACGGGAACCGCCGCGGCCGACAGAAAAAACGAGTACAACATCGGGATTGCATCGCCCGCAGCCGAACGGGCCACGCGAAGTGCAGCCGACCAAGTCGTCCGGACGCTGGACTGGGATGACGAAAAAACAATCACCGGCACGTTCTCGGACGAGGCGATAGACAATCTCCAGAACCGACCCGGCATCCGGTATACCGAGGAGAACGGCAACTTACACGCCATCGCGCAGACGCTTCCGTGGGGTATCGACCGCGTGGATGCGGAGGTTGCACACGTCGATGGGGAAACGGGCGGTGACAACACAGACGGCGAGGGGGGTGCCGATATCGCGATTATCGACACCGGTATCGACAGCGACCACGATGACCTACAAGCAAATCTCGGCAAAGGCAAAGCCTTCGTCGAGTGTAAAGGCAGTCCCCATATGTGTGGGCAAAAATGGGACGACGACAACGGGCATGGAACCCACGTCGCCGGGATTGCTGGGGCTGACGACAATAGTCTCGGTGTCGTCGGCGTCAGTACAGCGGCGACGCTACATGCGGTCAAAGTTCTCGATAGCAACGGTTCGGGGTCGTACTCCGACGTTGCGGCAGGCATCAAGTACGTCGCCGATCAGGGGTGGGATGTCGGGAACCTGTCGCTGGGCGGGTCGCGCTCCAGCACAGTAGCAGATGCTGTCCAATACGCCGATAAGAACGGTGTGTTCCTCGCAGCGGCCGCGGGGAACAGTGGACCTTGTACTGACTGTGTCGGCTATCCCGCTGCTGAACCCGAATGCGTCGCGGTGAGCGCAACCACGAAGAACGATTCACTCGCCGACTTCTCGTCAACTGGTCCCGAAGTCGAGCTTGCTGCCCCCGGCAAAGGAATCTATTCGACCTATCCTGGAGATGATTACAATACGCTCTCCGGAACATCGATGGCCAGTCCCCACGTGGCCGGTGCGGCGGGGCAACTCATGGATAACGGATATACGCATCAGGAAGCCCGTACCCAACTCAACTCCACGGCGGAGGATATCGGCCTTTCCTCGAACGAACAGGGCAACGGCCTGCTCGATGTCGAGGCGGCACTCGGCACTGCAGAGCTCGGTGTCGACAGCCTTTCTGCGACCGAGGTCGAGACGAGCAACGGCGACGCCGAATTCGACGTGTCGTGGTCGGTGAGCGACCCGGACAGCAACCTCGATACGGTCGACTTTGTCCTCCAGGATACGACCGCTGGATCACAGGATGATTCGGTAACAGTGAGTGTGAGTGGCGACTCGGCGAGCGGCACCACCCGACTCGTCGCCAGCGGTGACGAAAACAGCGGTCACAGTTACGATGTCACCGCAACCGTCACCGACGGAGACGGCAACACGGCCTCAAAGACTGTCAGCACGTCAGAGACAGAAGACATGCCGGCGGTCGACAGCCTGTCACTAACCGAAGTCGAGACGAGCGACTCGGACGCGGAGTTCGATGTAGACTGGGCCGTGAGCGATGCCGACAGTGACCTGCACACGCTCGACCTCACCTTGTACGAACTTGATAGCGACAGCAATCGAGTCGAGACTGAAGACTCGGCCAGTCCGAGCGTTTCCGGTGGCTCCGTAAGCGGCACCACCCGACTCGTCGCCAGCGGTGACGACGGGAGCGGCAACACGTACGAAGTGGAAGCTGTCGTGTCCGACACGGACGGAACGACAACTTCCGACACGGCGACCGCGACAGAGAGCGAAGAGACGGAATCCGCGCCGACTATCGACACATTCACCCTGTCGAGCGGGAGTCCCAAGAACCCGCACGCCGAGGTTACCGTCGATTGGGCAGTCAGCGACACCAACAGCAACCTCGATACCGTAGAAGTCATCGTCGACGACGCCGACGAGTCCGAGACGTTCTCGAACACGACCGACGTGAGCGGCGGGAGCGCGTCCGGGACGGACGAGTTCACGGACAAGTTCGACTCGGGTGAGTACGGTGTCACGCTCACCGTCACCGACACGGCCGGGAACTCGACGACCGACTCAAAGAGTATCACCGCCTGAGACCGACTGCGTAAAGCGGGCGGTGCTCCCTCCTGCGAATTTCGATTGACGAGTAGCCACGGATTGATGGAGTGATGGCTGCCTCACGCGAGCGATGGCTCACCTCGGGAAGTCACGAAGATACCGCCCTACCTCTGGAGTGGAACTCCGTTTTCCGAGTCCTCGGCGTACGACGGTTCACTCCGTTGTGGTGTCGCCGATGCGGTCATTTCCACGGGTTCGAAACCAAGTCGGTCTGGACATCCGCACCGACCTCGATTCGGCAGTCGGTTCGTGGCCGAGCAATACAGCACAGCACGTATCCCGCCTCGATATGCCGGGTCTTCAACGCTCGTGGCGGACGGTCGTACAAAATAGCCCCGTCGATGAGCCGACCAACACAGGTTGCACACGCACCCGTCCGGCAACCGAACGGGAGGCCGATGCCCGCCGACTCGGCGGCTTCGAGAACCGTCTCGTTCTCGCTCGCTGGCACCGTCTCCTCGCGGCCGTCCCGCCACGTTAGCGTGAGGTCGTGACGGGTTGCCATCGACCTACTGCCAGACGTCGCTGGTGCAGTCGCCGTCGGGCCACCGAATCTCGTGGGCGCGCGCTGGCCCGTCCGGGAGGTTGCCGAAGTCGACGAGGAAGTCCTCGTCGAGTTCGAGCGTCCCTTTCCGGGGGTCGACGTCGGCCTTGAGCATCACCGACCCGTGCTCTTTTTCTTCGGGGAAGAACTGGTCGTCCCACGTCGAGTACAGCGAGGTCGTCCAGTAGAGGCGCTCGCCGTCCAGCGAAAGCTGGAGCATCTGCGGTCCCGCGACCAGCTCGCGACCCTGCACGTTCCGGATG
>NZ_JBZRPK010000377.1:0-3829 GCF_058382125.1 Haloferax sp. s1 | reverse complement strand
CGTCCTCCCGGGCGGCCGCCCGCGAGGTGCCGAACAACCGGGCGTCCGGCCGGGGTTCTGAGACGCGGGTGCGAGGGACGAGATGGTGGTCGCCCGTCCGTCCTCGCGCAAGCCGGCCGACGGCGGTGTCGAGGTCGTCCTGTAACTCACAGCAGATACACCCGTTCGACAGTTCCGTCACGCCCCCGCCGACCGCGAGGTCGGACTCCTCCGCGACCAACTCGGCATCGACGTTTACGGACCCCATGTCGTTGACGAGTACGGCGATGTCTCGGTCGCCGGCGCTCGTCAACAGGTGATTCAGAAGCGTCGTCTTCCCCGCGCCGAGGCTCCCACCGAGTACTGTCACCGGGATTTCCTCTCGCGGATTCATGGACGGCCCTTCCTCGGCCTGGTATATGAACACGTGGAAACCGACGTGATTGTTCGTGAACGACACGCTTTTGTCCGGGAATCGAAGAGTATGTGAACTAATGACACTTGCCGCGCGCATCGAATCGTTCCGCAAACTCGCAGCCGAGTGGCTTCGCGGTCTCTACCACGGAATGATTTCTCATCCTGCCTACGAGAAAATCGAAACGCAGGCCGAAGACCACGAAGACGCGTTCATGCTCGCGTGCTTCCCGGACGCCTTCGGGATTCCGTCGCCCGTCTCCTACTACACCGCTGAACTCCTCCCGTTCCTCGAAGACGAGTTCGAGGCGTGGGAGCGGCGGATGTGGGACCGTGGGTCGCTTCTCGAACGCAAAGGCCACCAGTACCACTTCTAACATGCGCACGCACTCTAACATGCGAATGCACGCCTCTTCCCATGCGTAAATTCGTCTTCTTCGGCGGTAAAGGCGGCGTCGGAAAAACCACGATTTCCAGTGCCTATGCCGTCAGGTGCGCCCGCGCTGGAATCCGAACCCTTCTCGTCTCGACGGACCCGGCACACAGCACCCGCGACGTGTTCGACCAGACGTTTACGGACGACCCGTCGCCCGTCGACGGCGAGAAGAATCTCGACGCGATGGAAATCGACCCCGAGACGGAGGTCCGCGAACACCTCATGGAGACGAAGCGGGCGATGGGCGACCAGGTGAGTCCCGCGATGGTCAACGAAATCGACCGCCAACTGGAGATGGCCCACCAGACGCCCGGTGCCCACGAATCGGCGCTTTTCGACCGCTTTATCGACGTGATGCGCTCGTCGGACGACTACGACCGCGTCGTCTTCGACACCTCACCAACTGGTGGGACGCTCCGACTGCTCTCACTCCCGGAGCACCTCGACGGGTGGATTCAGCGACTCCTGCACAAGCGAAAACAGTCGGTCAAACTGTTCGAGCGCGCGGCAATCGGGAACAACGAACCCCGACGAATGATGGACGGCGACCCGATTATCGCCCGACTCGAACAGCGCCGCGACGACTTCACCTTCGCCAAGGAGACGCTGCAAGCGGATGCCGCTTTCTTCCTCGTCGTGAATCCCGACGAACTCTCGATTCGGGAGACGAAGCGCGCGGTCGAACAACTCGACTCTTACGGACTCGATGTTCGGGGACTCGCCGTCAACCGTCTCACACCCGAACCCGACCCCGACGAGGAAGGGCGAGGGGCGACGTTCCTGCGCAACCGAGTCGAGACCGAGCGGGAACGACTCCGCGAACTTCGCGAAGACCTTTCGCCACCGCTCGTCGCCGCCATCGAGACGCGCGTTGCCGAGGTAAAAGGCGACTTCCTCGGCGAGGTTGCCGACGAACTCGATGTCGAAATCGAGCTGAAAATAACCTAAACTGACACGTCTCCGATTTTCGAGTTCCTTTTTTGAATCCGTAACGACCGGGTTTTCCTGTCTGAATATGTTACATTCACATCTATCGTTAACATTAAGGTGGCCATTTGCGTGTCTGGCATAGGGTAACAGTACCATGGTACAAGTCATCTGGCTGGTCGTCACGGTACTTGCGCTGTTCACCGCCGGGTATTTCGGATACTCGCGGTATCTCGCGCAGTTCGTAGAACTCGACGATAGTCGCGAGACACCAGCACACAAGTACGAAGACGGACAGGAGTACGTCCCGGCGAAAAAGCCGGTCTTACTGGGGCATCACTATTCGAGCATCGCGGGCGGCGCACCCATCGTCGGGCCGATTACGGCGGGTGTCGTGTGGGGTTGGGTCCCCGCACTGGCGTGGATTGCGATTGGAAACCCGCTTCTCGGGAGCGTCCACGACTTCGTGTCGCTTTCGGGCAGTCTGCGACACGATGGAAAGTCCGTCGGGTACATCATCGGCGAGTACGTCGGCGAGCGCGGCAAGAACATGCTGCTTTGGTTCGCGTTCCTCACTATCGTCCTCGTCGTCGCGGTGTTCGCCCTCGTGGTGGCTATCGTATTCAACGCATATCCGGAGGCGGCCACGGCGAGTCTGGTCTACATCGTCCTCGCGGTGCTGTTCGGCATGTACCTCTATCAGCTGAATCTGCCGTTCCTGCCGGGGACCGCCGCCTTCGTCACGGCGATGTTTATCGGCGTGTTCGCCGGTATTCAGTTCCCGATTGCGCTGTTCGAACCTGCGGCCCGCGCCCCGGCCGAAACGTTCGTCCTGTTTTCGGGGTCCGGTTCGTGGCTCCCCGGTGCGAGTTCGTTCAACGGGAACACCGCAGCGTGGGTGCCGGTCATCCTCATCTACGGCGCGATTGCGAGCGCGCTTCCCGTGTGGGTGCTCCTGCAACCCCGTGACTACCTTTCGTCGTTCCTCCTCTACGCCGGGGTTGGTGGCTCGCTCGTGGCTATCATCGTCGGGACGTTCGTTACCAACCCGACGCAACCGCTCGTGACGAACCTCGACCCGTTCTACGGCTTTATCGGTCGCTCCGGCGCGCCGCTGTTCCCGCTTTTGTTCATCACCATCGCCTGCGGGACCATCAGCGGATTCCACTCGCTCGTCTCGTCGGGAACGACCTCGAAGCAACTGAACAAGGAATCTGACGCGCGGGTTATCGGCTACGGTGGTATGCTTGGTGAGGGACTTCTCGCCACCGTCGCACTCGCGGCGGTCGCTATCGTCGCTCCCGACGTCGGCGGCGGTATCGGCCTCGCGCTGCCGACCTTCGCGGCTGGCGGCGGCGTCATCCTCTCTAGCTTCGGTATCCCGACGTCCTTCGGCGGGCCGTTCATGGCGCTCGTGCTCGTGAGCTTCCTGCTCACCTCGACCGACACGGCGGTTCGTCTCGGTCGCTATATGATGGAAGAAATCGTCGGGACGCCCGAGACGCCGGTCGAGGACTTCGCGACGAACCGCTACGGCAACGCGCTCGTGCAGTCGCTTCCGGCGTACATCCTCATCACGAGCGGGTCGTGGTTGACGCTCTGGCAACTGTTCGGCGGTGCGAACCAACTGCTCGCCGCGCTGGCGCTCCTGACGGCGACTGTCTGGCTGGCCAACTGGGACGACTCGAAGCAGCTCATCAGCACCGGCGCGCCGATGGCGCTCATGACGATAATCACGACGCTCGGGCTGTTGTGGCTCGCGTTCCACGACAACCTCTATGCGAAGTTCATGAATCCCGAATGGATGGAACAGGCCGGAACGTTCGCCATGGTTTCGGCGGTCGTCCAAATCATCCTCGCGCTCGTGTTGATTTACTTGGCCCTGTCGCTGGTCAAACTTGGCTACGAGAACATCAAAGACGCGCGAGGCTCGGGCGGCGGCGGTCGCGGCGGCCGTCCACAACCGAGGGACGACCGAGGGACGACCCGCTGACGTCGTTTTTTTTATCCGCGAAATCGTTCGGCGAGCCGGTGCAGCAGCCCGCCGGAAGGCAACCGGGATAAGGCAGTCCA
>NZ_JBZRPK010000378.1:0-3846 GCF_058382125.1 Haloferax sp. s1 | reverse complement strand
GCCGTCGCCGACGATTCCGTCGCTGTCGAAGGCCTCATCGACGAAACTGAGGTCGACTGCCTCCGGTTCAACACTGAGGCCCGCGCTGGCAGTACATCGGTGTGTTCCGGCAGCGGTCCGTCTGAGCACGTACGCGGCTTCGTGTGCGGCCGCAACCGAATCACAGACGGTCTGTTCGATTTTATCGCGCGTCCGCGCGTCGATGAGTGCCCGGTCGATGTCGCGAATGAGACCGTTGACGCGGCTGAGACGGTCGAGTTGTGCTTCCCGGTTCTGAATCGCCGCCTCGTGTTCGGCGCGCACCGCTTCGAGTCGCCCACGGAGGTCGTCGAGCGCTTCCGGTTCACGGAGCTTCTCGACTTCACGACTTTCGAGTGCCGCCTCGGTCGATTCGAGGGCGAAATACTCGCGGACTTCAGACTCGAAGTCCGACCGAACGAGGAGTTCTTCGACCGTCTCTTTGACCTCGGCTTCCGAGACTGGCTTGACGAGGTAGGCGTCGAACGCCATGTCGACGATGTCGGTGTCGGGTTCGACCGCGGTCATCATCGCAACGCGGCAGTCGAGCCCGCGGTCTCGAATCTCGTCGAGCACGTCGTCGCCGGTGACGTTGGGCATTCGGCGGTCAAGCAGGACCACATCGACATGCTCGTCGATACGGGAAAGCGCCGCTTCACCGCCGTACGCCGTCTCGACAGTGAACCGTTCGCCGTCGAGCCAGTATTGACAGGTATCTGCGAGGTCCTCGTCGTCGTCGACGACGAGGACGACTTGCTCGGCGGCCCGCTGGCTTGGGCTCTCGTGTGCCGAGCGTTCAGTGACCATCGTATCGAACACACAGTCTCGTTGGATAGTAATATATCTGCCCATCGTGGAAGGTTGAATTTAGCCGTTGCCACACGTTCAGGGCGTGGTCTCGCCGAAACCGACTACGCCCGTGGGAGCGTCACTACGAACGTCGCACCGCTCGGTTCGTTGTCTTCGATTCGAATCTCGCCACCGTAGCTCTCGACGATTTCGCGGACGAGAAACAGTCCGAATCCGTTACCCGGATTCGACAGGTCTTCGATGCGTTTGTCGACGATTCGGTGTTTCTCTTCGTCCGGAATGCCGGGCCCGTTGTCGGAGACACGAAGCTCGACGACTTCGTCGCCGGGCGCGACCTCCACGGTCACTTCCGGGTTCGGCTTGTCGTTGTGCTGGACGGCGTTTTTCAGGAGATGTTCGATTACCTCGTCCAGTAAGTCGTCGGCGACCACCGAGATTCGAGGGAGTCCACTGACGGATACCGAAACATCGTGTGATTCGGTTCTGAGCGTCTTCACCCCGTGTTCGACGGCTTCGTGAATCGGCCGCGGGTGCGTCTCGTGGGATTCGCGCTCGACGATGACTTTCATGAACGTCCGCATCGTACCCACGAGGTCCGTCATCTCGCGAACCCGGTTCTGTATCGTGTCGAGATGGGTCTGGCCCGCTGGTTCGACGAAGTCCCCGACGATGTCTGCACGCGCTCCGACCACGTTGAGACCGTTGAGGAGATTGTGCCGGATGATTCGATTCACGAACTCCAACCGTTCTTGCTCGCGTCGAAGTTCGCGTTCTCGTTCTTTTCGGGTGGTGATGTCGTGGCCTTCGAGCACGAGAAGCGAGACTGCACCGTCCTCGAAGACGGGCGTCACGGAGAAGTCAATCACCGCCGCACGGTCCCCGCAGGACCCGTCGACTTCGACCTCGTAGCGGACGAACTCGCCGTCTTTCGCGCGGTCGAGTGCTTCCTGTAGGTCGGCCATGCGTTCTTCGTCGCCGTTCCACCACGGCGTCTCCCACGCGAGCAATCCAACGATGTCGTCGCGGTCGGCGTTGACGAGGTCGAGCGCCGCGTCGTTCACTTTGAGAACGGTCCCGTCCGGTTCGACAAGCCCGATGTACTGGAACGTACTGTTGAATACCGCGTCTAACTGTTGCTCACGGCGCTTTCGTTCGGTCATATCGCGGGTTACTTTGGCGAATCCGTTGACCTTCCCGTCGTCGTCGGTTAACGCGGTGATGGCGATAGCAGCCCAGAACCGCGTGCCGTCCGCGCGGACGAGCCAGCCTTCGTCTTCGACGCGACCCTCGCGGCGCGCCCGTTCGAGGAGTTGACTCGGACGTCCGGCCTCGCGGTCCTCGTCGGTGTAGAACGTCCGAATGTGCTCGCCGAGAATGTCGTCGATTGAATAGCCCTTGATGGCCGTTGCTCCCCGGTTCCAACTCTCGACGCAGCCATCCGCGTCGAGTCGGAAGATGGCGTACTCTTCGATGTCTTCGACGATACGCGAGAATATTTCCTCGCGGCGTTCGAGTTCGCGCTCACGTTCCCGGCGGACGTGGGTGTCGATACCGTGGGCGACGGCGTGGCCGAGATTCGAGATGGGTTCGACCAACTCGGGCGTGAATGCTCCTTCGTGTTCAGCGTACATCGTGAGTACGCCGTACCGTGTGGCGTCGTAGACCAGCGGAACTGACGCCGCGGAGCGATAGCCCCGTTCGACCGCAATCTCACGGAACGGGCCGAAATCCGAGTCGTCGGGGATGCTGTGTGTCGTTTGGACCGAGTTCGTGCGGATTGCTCGCCCGACAGGACCGTTTCCGCCGGGACGGGACGCCGCCACCGAGACATTCATCTCGTCCAGATAGCCGTCTTCGACGCCCGCCCACGTCCGCGGTTCGACAGCGTCAGTCGCGTCGTCGACGACACCCACCCACGCGAACCGGAGTTCGTCGGTCTGGACGAGTCGTTCACACACTTGCTGTTCGATGTCCGCGCGCGCCGAGGCGTCGACGATGGTCTCGTTAACGTCTGCGATGACCTCGTTGAACGTTGCAAGGATGCCGAGGCGCTCTTGAAGCTCTCGCTCCGTAGTTGACGACGCCCCACCCTGCGTCTGAGAATCACCAGGCATCCGTCGGTACCCACCCCCGGTCAGTGTCCTGTTGTAGTTTCATACTGCGACTCCACTCCCCACCGACTTGGGCGTTTCCCGGCATGACCAGTTCAGCCTAATCACGTAGGGCGGTGAATTAGTAGCGCCTGGTTCCTCCTAGTAAGTGCCCACAGTGTCCTGCCCGGGTCACTCGTCGTGCCCGCACGGCCCCGCCGGCGGATATCGACAACCCTTCCCCCCCCCTCTTTCCGCCCAGGGGACGTGTCCCTGCCCCACCCCAACTCCCTTTCCGCGCAATCGACCGCCGAGCAGACCGTGTCTTGTTCGTGTCTGCTGGTCGTACACTCATTTCTAGCCGACACAGATATAAGACGAAAAGGACGCTTCACCGCGCCATTTACGCTGGATAAGCACATATGTGCATTACATGAAAAAGAACGAACTAATCCACCTACACACACTGCTCGTCGAAATCGGGGGAGAGTACCTCGAAGCAGGTGTCGCCTCGCGCGACGACCTTCAACCGTACTACCAACTCGACATCGGGCCGGTGGCGCTTCGGTGTTCTCGCGATGACCACGAATATGCGGTACGGACACTCATGACTGCCCTCGCAGTCTGTGCCGCCCACGACCTCGGACGTGACCCCGCCGAGGTGCCCGGACAGCACCTCCTGCGCGACGATGCAACAACCAGAAGCACCGACCAGCGCGTTACGTCTCACTAATCTCTCTTCTCCGCAACGACGCCTACCCGAGAGCGATAGCGACGCCTACCCGAGAGTGATAGCGACGTAATCGTCCGGGAATGACAGCGACGTGGTCGCCCGACGAGAGGACCTAAGACGGCCCAGTGAGACGCCCCCGGTATGCGACTCGAAGACTACTGGGGGGTTGGCCCGAAAACGTCGACTCGGCTGGAA